>DATGGJ010000324.1:0-3168 GCA_035308585.1 Terriglobales bacterium | reverse complement strand
TCGCGGTAGCCACGTTCGGCGGCTTTCACCGCGCGGCGGAGGCTTTGCGCGTCACCCAGCCGGCGGTCAGCGCACGCATTAAAGCGCTGGAGCAATCACTGGGGGTGCCTCTGTTCGAGCGCGGCGGGCCGGAACTGGTGCTCTCTCCCGCAGGAAGGGCGTTGCGGCCACACGCGGAGCAACTGTTGCGAGCCGCGGCCCTGGCGCGGCAGGCTGTACACGAGCTTCGCCCTCTTACCGGGGGCGCGCTGCAGGTGGCCGCCGGTCTGTCTATCTGCCAATACTTTCTCCCCGACGTGCTCAAGCGCTTCCAGGAGGCGCACCCCAAGATCATGGTGACGGTTCGCTCCGGGCACTCCAAGGAAGTGCTGGAACTGGTGCTGAGCGGAGAAGCCGAAATCGGCATCGCCCGCTCCCTGCATCATCCGGAACTGGAAACGCTGAGCCTGCGTGACGACCCGCTTCTCCTTATTCGCCGTACGGTGCAGCGCCCCAAACTGCCGCGACGCGCCCGCCTGGAGGAGGTGGCTACCTGGCCCCTTATTTTCTATGACCGCAACTCCAGCGACTGGATGCTCAGCCATGGGCTCTTCCGCCGTTCCGGGCTGGTGCCCAATGTGGTGCTGGAGGTGGAAGCCATTGAAACCGCGAAGAAGATGGTGGAACGGGGGCTGGGGCTGGCTTTCCTGCCCCACTTGGCGGTGGCGCGGGAGTTGCGCCGCGGCACTTTAATGGCGGTCGAAATCGCGGATGCGGAACCAGAGCGGCGCAGCATTGACGCCTTCCATTCCCGCCATCGCCCCCTTAGCCAGACCGCGCTGGCATTCCTGCAACTGGTGCGCAACGCTGCGGGCAAGGGCGCCTATGCGGCGGGATAAATGGCGTTGATGGTCGGAGCTTGCCAATTGCAGATTGGGATTTGCCCGCCGACGGCGTTGCGCCGGACGGTAGATTAAGACACGGAGTTCGGCTTGGCTTGCTTCCACTCACCGTTGGCCGTGCGCCTGCGCGTCATTTCGGCGGTAATCTTGCTCGTTGGCGCAGCCCTGTTTTCCAGCTACAAGCTTCTGAAAGGCACGAGCGCGCTCTCGCAGAGGACGGGAACGGACGAGGTAACCGCCTATGAAGCTCGCTTTGCGCCCGCCAGGCAGGTCCTGCCCCAATATGGCATGGTGTGTTACGTTCCCGACTACACCAGCAGCGATGTCGCCAAAAAGGACTTTTTCCTCGCCCGCTACGCACTGGCTCCGCTGGTGGTGCGGAATGTCCCCGACTGCGATCCCTTGATAGCCGACTTCCCCGGCGGAGCCCCCGCCTCTTTTTTAAACGGCCGGTACGCTGTGCTGCGAGACCTCGGGCACGGAGTCCTGTTGCTGAAGAGAAACGGCCGGTGATGTTGCTTCCTTCTCTCCTGATCGCCGTGGCAATCGGCTTGGCCATTGCCTGGACGCTGCGCCCCTCTTTTCATGGGCTAAGGCGGGAGCTTCCGCTCCTCGCTTTTCTTTCGGTGGGCCTGGGATTGGGGGCGTCTTCTCTTTGGTTTTTCTTGTGGCTGGTGATATTCGGCCCGCACCGGAGTGCGTTCATCATCAGCGAAATCGGTATCCTGGCGGTCCTGGGTGTTCTGGCGTACGCTCGTACCCGCCGAAGTAAGCCCCTTTTGCCCCATACGATTTCCGAAACCCATGGGCGATGGCGCTATCTGCTGGCCCTCGCTTCCGTGGCCGCTCTGGTGGCAGCCGCCATCGCATTTGCCCGGTACTCGGCGGCGGCCCCGCACGGCGCCTGGGACGCATGGGGAGCCTGGAATCTCCGGGCCCGCTTCTTGTACCTGGGCGGAACCCACTGGACCGACGTGTTCTCATCGCTGGGCACCATGCCCCACCGCGACTATCCCCTGCTGCTCTCCGCCAGCGTGGCGCGCTGTTGGACTTATCTGAAGAGCGACACGCCCCACGGGCCGATTGCCATTGCCTTTCTGTTCACCTTTGCCACTGCCGGCGTGCTGTTCTGCTCGCTCGCGCTTTTGCGCGGCCGCAGTCAGGGGCTGATTGCGGTGACCGTTCTGCTTGCCACACCCTTCTTTCTGGTTCTGGGCTCATCTCAGTATGCGGATGTCCCCCTGGCGTTTTTCTTCCTCTCCACCATTGTTCTGCTCTGCCTGCACGAACATTTGGCGCCTGAAAAGGGCGCGCTGGCCCTGGCCGGCGCTATGGCCGGCCTGGCGGTGTGGACGAAGAATGAAGGCGCGCTCTTTCTTTTATGCCTGCTGGCGAGCCATTTCGCCATTACGGCCCGCGGGCGGGGATGGAAGTCTTACGGACGCGAGCTGTTGCCTTTGATGGCGGGCGCGCTGCCGGCATTGGTGGTGGTCGCCTTTTTCAAACTGCACTTTGCATGGCACACCGAATTTGTTGACCCACGCGGGCTGTTTCATCGGCTGCGTGATTTTTCCAGGTACAGGGTGGTGGCCAGCGCAATCGGCAGCGGGTTATTCCATTTTGGAGCCTGGCCTCTCAGCATTCCTCCCCTGTTAATCGCCTATGCGCTGCTCGTCGGCCCGCAAAAGCAGGAAGGCCATCTGGCGGCGAAAATCGGCCTGGCCACGGTGGCTTTGACTGCGTGTGGCTATTTCTTCATTTATGTGACCACGCAGATGGCCTTGCAGTGGCTCCTTTTGACTTCGCTGCCGCGGCTCTGTATTCAACTCTATCCTGGTGCGCTATTTCTGATATTCCTTCTCCTTCGAACTCCTGAAGAAGCTCTTAGGCGAACTCCGGACTGACCGCAAAACCGCAAAAAGCGCGCCGCGGCATGCCGGAATTCGCGCCTTGGTACAATACTCGGCTTGTTCAAAACCATCCGCAAAAAGCTGACGATAAAAATGAATACCACGTTCCTTCGCCGCGGCTCGTCCTCTGCCCTCCTGCTTTGTCTTTTTGCAACCCTTCCCGTCGCTGCCGCCCAAGCGGCTCAGCAACCGGCTCCAGCCCCCGCCCCTGTGGCGCACACTGAGCAGGAGAAGCAGGAATATCGCAAGGCGATGGAAACCGCCGACCAGAAAATTGCTGATGAGGTCCAGGCCCATTCTGAGTTGCTGAAGAACCTGGAATACCTGACCACCCAGATCGGGCCCCGCCTGACCGGTTCGCCGCAGATGCAGGCGGC
>DATGGJ010000323.1:0-16885 GCA_035308585.1 Terriglobales bacterium | reverse complement strand
CGGCTTGGATTATCCCGACTATGAGCTGATCATCGCCGCGCGCGCCCCCGGCGATATTCCTGACGGCGTTGTCCCGCCGCGGGCGCGAGTGGTCTTCTCCGGAGGCCAGCCCGCAGGGGCCGCCGAAAAGCTGCAAAACCTTCTGGCGGCGGTGCGCGCCTCACGGCCGCGGACCGAGGTGCTGGCCTTCGCCGACTCCGATGGCCGGGTGAGCCAGGGATGGTTGCGTGCCCTCGTCGCCCCCCTGGAGGAAGCCGAAGTTGGCGCCTCTACCGGCTATCGGGTTTACCTGCCCGAAATCCCGGATTTCTGGTCGTCCCTGCGCAGTGCGTGGAATGCGGTGATCTTCGGTACCTTTGGCCCAGGCAAAATCGAATTTGTCTGGGGTGGCGCCATGGCCGTGCGCAAGGATCTGTTTTCGCGCCTGGGAGTGGAGGCGCTCTGGGCCGGCACCGCCAGTGACGATTACGTCCTGACGGAGGCGGTGCGCGCGGCGAAGTTCCAGTTGCGCTTTGCACCCGGGGCCCTGGTGGTGAGCAACGACCGCATTGCCGCCTGGGAACTGCTGCGCTGGATTGAGCGCCAGATGGTTATCACCCGCGTCTATGCCCCCCGGCTGTGGGCGCTCTCCTTTTTCGCCACCCTCATGTACTGCACCGGGATGGTGGCCTGCCTGGTGACGCTGGGCTATGGGCACTGGATGGCGGGCGCCATTCTGGCGTTTCTTCTGGCCGCCGGCATGCTGAAGGGAACTGCCCGCAAGAACCTGGCCGTCGTGGCGCTGCCCGAATCTCGGCCCTGGTTGCAGCGGCATGGCTGGGTGTTTACCTGGCTGGTTCCGCTAGCCACCTGGACGTGGCTGTACGGCCACCTGGTCTCCGCCTGCACCAACGTCATCGAGTGGCGCGGTTACCGTTACCGCCTCTCCAGAACCGCTATTTTCAATGTTTCCTCTCCGCCCCAGCCCTCCGTGGAATGACCTGGTTCCTGTAGCCCATCCCACGTACTAGTAGGAAGACCTGATGTACCTGGCCTGAACGTCGGTAACTTTCGCCCTGCCCGCGCAACCACAATAATTCTAAAGACATGCCCAACCGGTCCCTAAAGCAGGAACGGCGCCGCTGGCGCCGGCATTGGTTGAAGGCCCCGGTGCGCATCATCAGTGACGCCGGGGTGATTGATGGGTTCGGGTTGCGCGTGAGCGAAGGCGGCATGTACCTGTTTGCATTGGCGGACTTTGAGGTCGGAGCCCGCCTCGAGGTGGAATTCAAGCACCCGCACTCGGGCCAGCCCAGCCGCTGCTCGGGACTGGTGCGCAACCGGGTGGTGTATTTGTACGGGGTCGAATTTGTCCATGAGCAAGGGCAAGGAGCTCCGCGCCGCTTCGCGCCCAACGCCACTGTGAGCTCCTGAATCCCGCAGTTGAAAGTCATTCTTACCGCTCGCTCGGTTTTTCAGCCCGGTCCGGCAGGTTAAACTAGCGCAGGCGCGGTTTTTGGCTCCAGGCCGAAAGCCCAAGCCCAAGGGCCGACCACCAGCCGTGCGCGTAAAAATCCTATTTTTCGGGCAATTGAAGGAAGTGGCGGGGCGGGAGCGGGATACGCTCGAACTGCCGGAAGGGGCGCGGGTTTCCGACCTGCTGCGGCGCTGCGCCGAAGTGTCGCCGGCGCTGCAGCCCTATTACCGCGTTATGGCGGTGGCTTTGAACCAGCAGTACAGCCAGGCCAGCGCGCCGCTGCACGAAGGCGACGAGGTGGCCCTGATTCCGCCGGTCAGCGGGGGAAGTGGAAAGCAGTCCCCGTCACCTTCCACGCGGGCCGCGGCCGAGGGCGCCCGCGCCACCAAAATCGTCTGGGAGAAGATTGATGGCCCCGCCATCGTCGAGGCCATCAAGCAGCCGCAGGATGGCGCGGTGGCGGTTTTTGAAGGCATCGTGCGCAACCACAGCCGCAGCCGGCGCACCCTCTACCTGGACTACGAAGCCTATGAGCCCATGGCGCTGAAACAACTGGAAGAATTGGCGGAGCAGGCGCGGTCGCGGTTCGCGGTGCGCCAGGTGGCCATCGTCCATCGCCTGGGGCGGCTGGAGATTGGGGAAACCAGTGTGCTGATCGCCGTAGCTTCGGCGCACCGGGGAGCCGCATTCGATGCCTGCCGCTGGCTGATTGATACTCTGAAGAAAACCGTTCCCATTTGGAAAAAAGAGCATTTTGAAGACGGAGCGGTGTGGGCGGAGGGCGAGCCCTTCCCGGAGGAAATTGCCAAGCGAAGCGACATTTCGCGGGCCGCGGGCGAGAAGCCGGCATCTAAGTGAACAAATCCATTGAGCGATCTACGATTTTCAATTGACGATTTGGAAAGTTCTGCGCCCCGCTGCCGCGCCCCATGGAGCAGGCTTCTGGCGCTTTTTCTCTTTATTCTTCTTGCCCCGCTGTGGTGCGGCGCACAACAGAACCTCGGGAAGGCTCCCGCACAGGCCGGCACCAATCCCCTCGCGAGGATGCCGGAAGCGCAAGCGGCGCGGCAAAATGCGCCTGATGACGGCCAATCAGGTCCCACCTTCCGGGTCAATGTAAAGCTGGTGAATGTTTTCGCTACCGTGGTGGACCAGAACGGGGCCCCCATCGGCGGGCTGACAAAACAGGACTTCACCCTCTTTGAGGATGGCAGGCCGCAGAAGATCGCGGTGTTTACCCGCGAATCGGGCCTGCCCCTTTCGATTGTTCTGGAAGTGGACACCAGCCTGAGCACGCACAAAGACCTGCGCCTGGAATTGGAATCGGCGCGCCGCTTCGCGCACACCATTCTGCGCCCGGTGGATGCGTTAGCCCTGTTCCAGTTCAACGAGATTGTGGACGAGCTCACGCCCTTTACTTCCGATTTGAGGCGCATTGATAACGGCATTAACCGTGTGCATCCCGGGGCGGCTACCGCCATGTACGATGCGCTTTACCTGGGTTCGCGGGCTCTGGGCCGCCGGCAGGGGCGCAAAGTGCTGGTGGTCATCACCGACGGCGGCGACACCGTGAGCACCACCGATTACGCCCAGGCTCTGCGGGCGGCGCAGGAGGCGGAAGCCATTGTCTACAGCATTATCGTGGTGCCCATCGAGGCCGATGCCGGGCGTGACATCGGCGGGGAACACGCCCTCATCCAGCTTTCCCACGATACCGGCGGCAAATATTTTTATGCTTCCGGAATCAACCAGCTCGACCAAGCTTTCCACAAGATCAGCGACGAACTGCGCACCCAATATCTGCTGGCTTACTACCCTTCGCAACGCTTCTCCGATTCTGATTTTCGCCGTATTACCATCCGGGTGAATACGCCCGCCGCCAAAGACTGGACGGTGCGGGCGCGCACCGGCTATTACACCAGCAAAGCGGAGTAGGCGGGGTTTCAACTCCCAGTCGTGGCTCCTCTGAGAAACACCAGGTGCTGGGCAAACCCTACATGCGGCGCAGGTCGGAACGCAGGTGCTTGGAGAGCTTGTCAATCTGCTTCAGCTTCTGGTCCAGGTCCTGGGGCCGGTTTCCCTTCCTTAGCTGGCTGACCTCGGCGGGAAGGTCGTGGGCCAGGGCCGCAAGTTGGTTGGCCTCGCGCTGCACTTGTTGGTAGTTGGGCCGCGCCGCCTGATTTTTGGGCGCTGGGATGTCCTTTTCGCCCTGGTAGACGGCCTCTTCTCCATCGCGCACGCCGCGCGGGATGGGCCGGGTGCTTTGCCAAGCCGCGGCCGCGGTCACGGCCAGCAGAAACAGGAGGAAAATGAGCGTTTTCACTGCTGCCTCCTGGCAGACGCCAGCGGAAATTTTACTCCCCCGCGGGCATCGCGGCGAACAACAATGGCGGCAAGGCGGGCGTGTAGAATGTTGCCATGTCATTTCGCGTAGCCGGAGCTTCCCATCCTTCCAAGAAAGGCAAGACCCCGCCGCCCGAGGAGACCTTCGAGGAGGCCGCGTACCTGAAGAGCCTGGGCGAAAAACAGAGGCCGGTAACCATCAAGCTGCTGGACGGCGAAGTGGTCAAAGGCTGGATTGAATATTACGACAAGAACATGGTGCGGGTTACGCGCGAGGGCGCTCCCAACCTGTTCATCTTCAAGCACCAGATCATGTACATCGCGGAAGAAGCGGCGCGGCGCAAACCGTAATGGCAGAACGGCCGCAATTCGTGCCTGCCATGACGGAAATTGCCCGCGAGGCGGGCGCGCTGCTCATGGGCTACTTCCAGCGCCGGGTGAAGGTGGAGTACAAGGGTGACGTGGACCTGGTGACCGAGGCTGACCGCGCCTCCGAAGCCCTGATCACCCACCGCATTCGCGAACGCTGGCCAGCACATAACATCCTGGGCGAAGAGGGAACGCGCACCGAGCAGGGCAGCGAATATCGCTGGTACGTGGACCCGCTCGACGGCACCACCAACTTCGCCCACGGATTCCCCGTTTTCTGCGTGTCTCTGGGACTGGAGCATAAGGACGAACGGGTGCTGGCGGTGATTTTCGACCCCACGCGTGACGAAATGTTCACCGCCGAAAAGGGCGGCGGGGCCTTTCTGAACGGCCAGCCAATTCACGTGTCCGCCATTTCCAGCCTGGCAGAGTGCCTGGTGGCCACCGGATTCCCCAGCCACAAACGGCACAAGAACCCCAACATTTTCTTCTACCACCAGATCACGCTGAAGACCCATGGCGTGCGGCGCGCCGGTTCGGCGGCGCTCGACCTCTGCGATGTCGCCTGCGGGCGATTTGACGGCTTCTGGGAGTTCAACCTCAATCCCTGGGACACGGCAGCGGGAGTGCTGATGGTGGAAGAGGCGGGCGGGCGGGTGACACGTTTCGATGGCCAGCCCTTCCGCATTGACAGTAAGGAGACCCTGGCCTCCAACGGCCTGGTGCATGATGCTCTGCTGCGCGAGTTTCAGGCCATCTTGCGGGGCGAAGGCCTGGAAGAGTTGCCCTCAGTGGCGGAGTTTGTGCGGGCGCGGAAGGCGTAGAATGGTCGCTGCTCCTCAGCCTGCCTTCGGGAGGTGAGCCCCATGCGGCGAACCCTGTCCCTCGTAGTTTTGGCCCTTCTGATTCCTGCTGTCCAAGCCCAAGAAAAGCCGGCGCCGGTGCGCGTCTGCGTGGCCACCCTGAAAAACACCTCGCGACATATCGTCAGTCCCATGTGGCAGCGCAACCAGTTGGTTCGGGCGCTGGAGCGCACCAACAAGAGCAAGGACGTGAAGAAAGGGAAAGCGCCCAAAATTGAGACCGTGTCGCTGGACTCGTCCGGCGAAGCCGACAGCACCGTGCAGGAGAAGAACTGCGAGTATGTGCTGTACACCGACCTGACAGAAGTGTTTCAGACCGACCGGCCATCGGCCAGCGTTCCGCCGCCGGGGGCTGTCCAGGTAGGAACCAACATGGGCGACTCGCGGGCCTACCCGCCGGATTACAACAGTGCCACGGTGAACTACCGTCTGATGCGCGCAGGGAATTTCGAGCCCTGGGCTGAGGGCATGGTCAACGCCGATGACGACCTGTCAGAGGACGTACTGGTTTCGCAGTTGATGGACCAGGTGGCCAACCGTGTGGTGGACCAGATACGCAAGCCGCACGCCAGCGCGCCCGAATAAGTAATCCCTGAGAACGAGTGTCCCGGGAGGATACCTTGGGTTCTTTCCCGTCAGGCGCGGCGCTAAAATGGCTGTTTGGGCGCCAAATGGCATCCAAAGCAGTGTGAGAATAGTTCACGTTAGGACATAACTCGTGATTCCATCGTTGCTGGAACGAAAAATCGAGAAGCGGCCGGACAAGGTGCGGCTGCAGGGACGAATTCTTTTCCTGACCGAGGATCCGGAGCTGATCAAGCGGCAATTGGCGGGCTGGGACTTGCCCTGGGACACCCGGAATCCGGCCAATAATCCTAAGCTGCGCGACGACATCTCCACCGACGAGATCACGCCCGCGCACTACTGCTTCTACTTTGACCAGACGCTGGGGGAGATTCCCTACCTGGGGCTGAAGTGCGGAGGCGTGCTGCCCATCGGCCGCGGCGAGGTGAAGAAGGGCGGCTTTGTGGCCGCCGTGAGCGGCAAGCGGCGGGGTAAGGGCTCCAGCCGCGAGCAATCGCCTTACGCCGAGTTGTGCGCCGGTATCCGCCTGGTGATCGCGGAAAACATCGAGCGCATTTACAAGCAGAACTGCCAGAACCTGGGCGTTCTGACCTCGACCGACTTCTCGCTCATCGAGAAGATTCGGGCCGGCGAAGAGATTCCGCTGGCCGAGTTCACCCACGGCGAAGACGAGATCACGCGGCAGATTATCGAGTACGGCGGGCTGTTCCCCTTCAATGTAGCGCGGCTGCAGGGAAAGGTGTTTTTGCCGCCCATTCAGACCAAGGCGCGCCCGATGACAGTGGCGGAAAAGATTTTTGCCCGGCACATGATCCACGATAAAGACCAGGTGGGCGTGGCGGCGGTAAGGCCCGGGGACGCCGGGTTTGCGCGCGCCGACCTGCGCTTTAGTCATGAGTACGTCACCCCCATGGCGGCCATTTTCTTCGAGCAACTGGTGGGCAAGCAGGCGCCGGTCAACGATCCCTCGACCGTCATCTTCTTCCGCGACCATTTGACTTTCCTGGACGAAGTGATTTCCGAAGAGAAGCGCAAGATGGGCCTGTTGGACCTGGCCACCCAGCTCAAGTTCAAGCAGCAGGACTTCGCCACCTCTCGCGGCATAAGGCTGCACGGCGAGTTGCGCGATCGCAAAGGCTCGGAGGGCATCTGCCATTCCATCGTGCTGGAAAGCTACGCTCTTCCGGGGCAGCTCAACGTGGGCTCGGATTCCCATACGCCCCATGTAGGCGCGATGGGATGCGTGGCCTTCGGCATCGGCACCACCGACGTGTTCAATTCCTGGATCACAAAAGACGTGCGCGTGCGCGTGCCGGAAAGCGTGAGGCTGGTGATTAGCGGGAGACGCCATCCCAACGTCACGGCCAAGGACTTTATCCTCAAGATCCTGTCGCTCGATTACGTGCGCAGCGGCAAGGCGCTGGCCAAGGTGATGGAGTATTCGGGCGAGGCCATCGAGGAGCTCAGCGTTGACGAGCGCGCCACCATGACCAACATGGCGGCCGAGATCGGTGGCTTCACCGGCATTGTGGCGCCCGACAGGAAGGTGGTGGAATTTCTGATGGAGCGCCGGGGCATGGAGCGCAAACGGGCGCAGGAGCTCATTGCCGGCCTGAACAGCGACCCCGGCGCCGAGTACGCTCACCTTATCGAACTGGACGCGGCCGAGATCACCCCCATGGTGGCCACGCCCGGCGATCCCGGCAACGGCAAGTACATCCGAGATCTGAACACGCCGGTGCCGGTGGAGATCGCCTATGGCGGCACTTGCACGGCGGGCAAAAACGAAGACATGGATATGTACGCGCGGGTGCTGGCGGAGGCACTGCGCCAGGGAAAACGGGTGGCGGAAAGCTGCAAGTTCTATATCCAGTTCGGCTCCCAGGAGACGCGCGAGTACTGCGTGCGCAAGGGATACCTGGACGTGTTCAAGCGGGCGGGAGCCATTGTCATTGAGCCTAGCTGCGGAGCGTGCATCAACGCGGGGCCGGGGGTTTCGACCCGTCCCGACCAGGTCGTCATCAGCGCGCAGAACCGCAATTTCCCGGGACGCAGCGGGCCGGGGCAGATGTACCTGGCCAGCCCGCTGACAGTAGCGGCCAGCGCCGTGGCCGGCTACATCTGCGAGTACGAACCGGCGGAACAAAGGGAGCTGGTGCCGGCGTAAAAGCAGTTGTCAGTGGCCACCCGGCAGTTGCCAGTCGGAACGAAGATGGTCACGCCTGGTCTGGCCCGCGCAATTGGGCGTTGGTTCCCCGCCAATTGGCGAAGAAAAGCAGCAACTGGCTGAAAAGGCGCTGGGGAGGGGCCAGCGGAGTGAGATTCTTGCCCGCTTAGTGGGAATTCGGCTGAAAGCGGCCAGGCACCGCTCGCGGGCCAAAAGCTGTACACCCGGCAAGGCATTCTTGCTAGAATTGGAGGCAGTTAGCCTCACCGCGAACTGCTCCGAGGAGAAACAAAGCTCATGGCTTATGTG
The DNA here is from genome assembly GCA_035308585.1 of Terriglobales bacterium. Classification (GTDB taxonomy): domain Bacteria; phylum Acidobacteriota; class Terriglobia; order Terriglobales; family Acidobacteriaceae; genus JAICWP01. Next base: position 8,793 of record DATGGJ010000323.1, on the reverse strand, counting down.
ATTGCGGAACCGTGCATAGGGACCAAGGACACGGCGTGCGTGGATGCCTGCCCGGTGGACTGCATCCATCCCAAGAAGGATGAACCGGCGCACGCCGAAGAAGAGATGCTCTACATTGACCCGGTGGAATGCATAGACTGTGGCGCCTGTGTTCCAGTGTGCCCGGTGTCAGCCATATTCGCGCTGGACGACCTGCCGGAAAAGTGGAAAGCCTTCACCGAGCGCAACGCCGCTTACTACGGCCGCACGCCGGCGTAGTCCCGATTGCAAAAGGAGTTTGGGCGCGCATCCCCGTCGGGGGTGTGCGCCTTTGTTTTGTTAGCTGGATTCTTACTAGCTAACTGGCTCCCGGGGTTCAAGCACCGGAGCGTCGTGGCCAGACAGCCAATCGGCAGCTAGTCAGCCCGGGTCCATCCGCTGGTCATCCACAGACCGCAGCATTTAGAATGAAAATTTAGCTTGTCCTGAGGAACAGCGTAGAGGCGCGGCAGGCGGGTTGGGCCGCGGCCGGTGGCCGTCCATGCCGCTGAAGGAGTCAGAGGCGATCGTGCTGCGCACCTATCCGCTGCGCGAAGCGGACCTGCTGGTCACGCTGTTTACGCGCGCCGAAGGCAAGGTGCGCGGCGTAGCACGGGCGGCGAAGAAGTCAAAAAAGCGGTTTGGGGGCGCGCTGGAGCCGCTGACATATGTCCGCGCCTATTGGGACGATCGCGAGCGGCAGGAATTGGCGCGGCTTGACTCCTGCGAGGTGCTGGAATCGCCGCTCGCCCGGCAGGTAACCTATTCGCGGGCGGTGGCGCTGGGACATATGGCCGAGGTTCTGGACGAGTTGCTGCCCGACCGGGAAGCCAATGACGCCGTCTTCCGGCTGAGCCTGGCCGTGCTGGAGCAATTGGCGGGTGACCGGATCTGGATGCCGCTTACTTATTTCGAACTGTGGATGACGCGGCTGGTGGGTTTCCTGCCGGAGCTTTCCGAATGCATGGCCTGCGGCGCGGCCCTGAACGGCAGCCGGGCTTTTTATCACGCGCTGGTGGATGGGCTTATGTGCGCCGAGGACAAGCGCCTGGCCTCGTCTGAGATGTCGCGGGAATCGCGGGCGCTGGCGGGCGAGATGTTTCGCGGTCCTATAGAGAATTTCGCCACGCAGGAATGGCCCAAGGCGCGGGCCGCCGATTTGCGCAAGTTCCTGGTGCAGATTCTGGAACGGCACCTGGAAAAGAAGCTGGTGACCGCGGGGATGCTGGAGAGAATCAGCTCCTAGTTTCCAGCCTACCCCTAGCTTGTTTCTGGCGAGGGTTTAGCACTCAGCAGTAAGCATTCAGCCGGCAAGCGGAATCGTGGATGGCTGAATGCCGAAAGCTGAATGCTGAGTGCTGATACAAACTGCTGATGTCCACAAAACACAATCCGCTCACATTCCAGGAGCTCAGCCTGCGCCTGCAGAATTTCTGGGCGGAGCGTGGCTGCGTGCTGCAGCAGCCCTACGATCTGGAAGTGGGCGCGGGCACGATGGCGCCGGAGACGTTCCTGCGGGTGCTGGGGCCGCAGCCTTACAAGGTGGCCTACGTACAGCCTTCACGAAGGCCGGCGGATGGGCGTTACGGCGAGAATCCCAATCGCCTCTACAAGCATACCCAACTGCAGGTGATCCTCAAGCCGCCGCCGGAAAACGTGCAGGAGCTGTATTTGGAGTCGCTGACGGCGATTGGCATTCACCTGCGCCAGCACGACATCAAGTTCGAGGAAGACAATTGGGAATCGCCCACCCTGGGCGCCTGGGGAATCGGCTGGCAGGTGATGCTCGACGGGCTGGAGATCACCCAGTTCACCTATTTCCAGCAGTGCGGGGGCGTGGACCTGGAGCCGATTTCGGCGGAGCTGACTTACGGGTTGGAGCGCATTGCCGCTTTTTTGCAGGATGTGAACAGCATTTACGACATCGTGTGGGCGCGCGATCCGCAGAGCGGAAAAGTAGTCACCTACGGCGATGTGCGGCTGGCTGATGAGTTGCAGTTTTCGGTGTACAACTTCGAGGCCGCCGACGTGGAAAAAACGTGGAAACACCTGGAACTGTGTGAGGCCGAGTGCCAGGCGCTGCTGCAGCGCTTTCGCGGGCTGAAAAAAGAAAAGCCCGGCGAGGAGAATGCAGCCGCGCATTCGGCCACCGGCGGCAGCCTTCCCGAGCAACACGATTTTTCCGAACCGCTGACCGCCGAGCCGCAGAATGGGTTCCTGGGAGCCGCGGCGTTCGCGCGTTTCCCCTTGCTCCCGGCTTACGACCTGTGCCTGAAGTGTTCGCATTTGTTCAACGTGCTGGACGCGCGCGGGGCGATTTCCGTGACCGAGCGGGTGGGCGTGATCGCCCGCATTCGCAACCTGGCGGTGGGCATCGCCAAGGTGTGGATTGAGCAGCAGAGCGCGAGCAAGCCGGAAGCGCCTCCGGAAGAAACGGAGCCGGAGGCTGCGGCGCAAAGAAAGAGCGCGATGCGCGGTCAGCCGGCGTAAGAAGGCGAGCTTGCGTAGGCGAGGGCGAGACGCCCTCACGACAGCCCGGCGAGACGCCGGCGCTACGAAGAAGAATGCATGGCGGATTTTCTGCTTGAGATCGGATGCGAAGAGATCCCCGCGCGCATGATTGACGCGGCGGCGGCGGAGCTTGGCCGGCGATTGAGCGATGTGCTGGCGCGGGAACGTCTGGCGGCTAGCCCGGTGGTGAGCTTGTTCTCCACACCAAGGCGGCTGGCAGTTACGACCACCGGAATAGCCGCGACCCAAGCCGATGTCGAGGAGCAGATAACGGGGCCATCCGTCAAAGTCGCCTTCAAGGATGGCCAGCCTACCCCGGCGGCGCATGCCTTCGCCAAAAAGGTGAACACGGATATTTCGAAGCTGCAACGGATCGCCACTCCCAAGGGCGAATACCTGGCGGCGACGGTCGTGAGCAAAGGACGCACGGCGTCAGAAATTCTGAAACAAGCGCTGCCCAAAGAACTGGCTTCCATCTACTGGCCAAAAAGCATGTACTGGCGCGCGAAAAACGAGCGCTTTGTGCGTCCGGTGCGCTGGCTGGTGGCGCTCCTCGACAGCGACGTAGTGCCGCTTGAGTTCGACGGCATTCGCGCCGGACGCCAATCGAGCGGGCACCGGACATTAGGCGGAGCGGTCAGCCTCCGCTCGCCGCGCGATTACGAAGCCGACCTGGAGCGGGCAGCGGTAATCGCCAGCCGGGCGGAACGCGAGCAGCGCATCCGCAGAGCCCTCGATGATGCCGCCCGAATCATCACCGGGGCGCGCTGGCGGGAAGACGCGGCGCTGCTCGATACCGTGGTCAATCTCACGGAATTTCCCTTTGTAGTCCTGGGCAGTTTCGACCGCGAGTTCCTGGAATTACCCGAAGAAGTGCTGGTCACGGTGATGCGTGACCACCAGAAGTATTTTGCGCTGGAGGATGGAGGGCATAAGCTGCTGCCGCATTTTCTGGCGGTGCTGAACACCGACGGCGATCCCGAGGGCATCATCCGCCACGGGCACGAGCGGGTGCTGCGCGCGCGCTTCAATGACGCCCGGTTCTTCTGGCGTACGGACCAGAAAGTCTCGCTTCGCGACCGTGTTCCCCTGCTGAAAACTGTTACCTTCCAGAAGGACCTGGGCAGTTATTACGACAAAACTTTGCGCGTGCAGCACCTGGCCAGCCACATCTCCGGCCCGCTGAAAGAAGCGGGCTTTGAGATCCGGCCGGGAGTGGTGCACAAGGCGGCCTGCCTGGCCAAGACCGACCTCACCACCGAACTGGTCAAGGAATTCACCGAACTGCAGGGAGTTGTGGGCGGTCTGTATGCGCGCGTGCAGGAACTCGACCCGGGGTTGACTCCAGAGGCGCATCGGCTGATTGCGGAAGCAATTTACGACCACTACAAGCCGGAATCCATGGAAGATTCAGCGCCGCGCACCATCGAGGGCGCCGTGCTTTCTATTGCCGACAAGGCGGACAGCATTGCCGGAATGTTCGCGCTCGGCCTGCAGCCCAGTGGCTCCAAGGACCCATTCGCCTTGCGGCGGCAGGCCAATGGAATCGTGAAGACCATCGCCGACCACAAGCTGCCGCTCAATATCGAGCGGTTGTTTCGCGACGCCCTGGCGGGTTACGCCGGCTCAGAGGCGGAGAAGAAATTCGGACCAAAGTTTGCTCAACCGCAGGGCTGGGCCCAGGTTCTGCAGTCCATTCTGACATTTGTTCGTGAGCGGCTGGAGTTCTATCTGCGGGACGCGCTGGGATTCGCCTATGATGTAGTGAACGCGGTGCTGGCCGCTGGCAGCGATGACGTGGTGGATGCGGCGGCGCGGGCGCAAGCGGTGGCCAAGGTACGGCCGTCGCCCGACTTTGAATCCATTTCGGTCGCTTTCAAGCGCATGAAAAATATTCTGCGGCAGGCGCGTGAGCTCGGATCCGAGCCCGCTGCGCAATTTCATCCTGGCGCGCTGAAAGAACCGGCGGAAGTCAACCTGGCGGAACTGATTCCGGCGACCGCCGAGCGAGTTCGGGAACTCCGTGCCCACAAGAATTACGAGCCGGCGCTGGCAGAGATTTCACGCTTGCGCCCTGCGGTGGATACGTTCTTCGACAAGGTCATGGTCATGGTGGATGAGCCCAACGTGCGCGCCAGTCGCCTGGCATTGTTGCAGACGGTTCTGAGGGAATTCTCCACCATCGCAGATTTCTCAGAGATCGTGACCGAGAGCAAGGAATCGAAAGTATCTTAGAAACAGCAAAGGACTAAAAAATGGCGACACACGCTCTGCCCGAAACTGACTACCGCAGCGACCAAACACCAGCCACCAAATACGTTTATTTCTTCGGCGAAGGAAAGGCCGACGGCAACGGCAAGATGAAAGACGAACTGGGCGGCAAAGGCGCCGGCCTGGCCGAGATGACCAACGCGGGTCTGCCCGTGCCTCCGGGATTCACCATCCAGACCGAGGCCTGCCGTGAGTACATGCGCACGGGAAAAGTGTCCACGGAGGTGGCCCGGCAGATGGAGGATGCCCTGGGCCGGCTGGAAAAATTGCAGGGCCAGAAGCTGGGCGTGGGCGAGAACCCGCTTCTGGTGAGCGTGCGCTCGGGCGCCAAGTTTTCCATGCCGGGCATGATGGACACCATCTTGAACCTGGGGCTGAACGACAAGAGCGTGGAGGCTCTGGCGCGGCGGGCCAGCAACCCGCGCTTCGCCAACGATTCCTACCGGCGCCTGATCCAGATGTTCGGCAACGTCGTCCTGGACATCGAAAAGAGCGCATTTGACGAAGTCTTCGACGCCAAGAAAAAACAGAAGAAGGCGAAGCTCGATACCGACCTGGATGCGGGTGCCCTGAAGGAAGTGATCGAGGAATACAAGAAGTTGGTGAAAAAGCACGCCAAGCGCGAGTTTCCGCAGGACCCCCACGAGCAGCTGGTGATGGCGCGTGACGCCGTGTTCCGCTCCTGGAATAATGACCGCGCCAAGCACTACCGCCGCATCAACAACATTTCCGACGACCTGGGTACTGCGGTGAACGTCCAGGCCATGGTGTTCGGCAACCTTGGCGAGAGCAGCGGCACCGGCGTGGGTTTCACCCGCAACCCGGCGACCGGCGCCAAGGAATTCTACGGCGAGTTCCTGATGAATGCGCAGGGCGAGGACGTGGTGGCCGGCGTGCGCACCCCGGTGCATATCCGCGAGCTGGAAAAAGTCATGCCGCAGGTTTATCAGCAGCTGCGCGACATCACTACCCGGCTGGAGAAGCACTACCGCGACGTGCAGGATTTCGAATTCACCATCCAGGACGGCCGCCTCTACATGCTGCAGACGCGTAACGGCAAGCGCACCGGACTGGCGGCGGTGCGCGTGGCCATCCAGATGGTGGAGGAAGGTCTGATCAAGAAGGAAGAAGCCATTTTCCGGGTGGAGCCCAACCAGCTTTACGACTTCCTGGTGCCTCGGCTGGACGAAAAGAAGCAGAAGGTGGAAGTGCTGGCCACCGGCCTGCCGGCCTCGCCGGGCGCGGCCGTGGGACAGATCGTATTTACCGCCGATGACGCGGTGAAGAAGGCGGGGGACGGGCGCAAGCGCAATCCGGTGATCCTGGTGCGCGCCGAAACCACCCCGGAAGATATTCATGGCATGGAAGTGGCGGTGGGTATTCTGACCTCGCGCGGCGGCATGACCAGCCACGCCGCAGTGGTCACGCGCGGCATGGGCAAATGCTGCGTGGCCGGAGCGGGCGATATCGAGGTCAACGAAAAGGCGGGAGAGATGCGGGTGAAGGGCAAGGTGCTGAAAGAGGGCGACTGGATTTCGCTCGACGGCACCACCGGCCGGGTCATCAACGGCAAGCTGGCTACGCTGGATGCTTCGCCCAATGATCCCGAACTGCAGAAATTCATGAGCTGGGCCGAACCCTTCCGCAAGCTGGGAGTGCGCGCCAATGCGGACATTCCCCGCGATGCCATCCAGGCGCGGGCTTTTGGCGCCGAGGGCATCGGTTTGTGCCGCACCGAACACATGTTCTTCGCCGAGGACCGCATTCCGCACATGCGCGCCATGATCATGGCGGGCACGGAAAAGGACCGCCGCATGGCGCTGCGCAAGCTGCTGCCCATGCAGCGCTCGGATTTTGTCGGCATCTTTCGGGCCATGGACGGCTACCCGGTCACCATCCGCACGCTGGATCCGCCGCTGCACGAGTTCCTGCCGCGACGCGAAGACCTGATGGTGGAGATCGCGGTGCTGGAGGCAACCAAGCCGCGTTCGCCCAAGTTGCGCGAACTGCGCACCCTGCTGCGGCGCGTGGAAGAGCTTCACGAGTTCAATCCCATGCTGGGCCATCGCGGCTGCCGTCTGGGCATCACCTATCCTGAAATCACGGAAATGCAGGCGCGCGCCATCTTCGAGGCTGCCTGCACCGTGGCCAAGGACGGGGTGAAGGTTCAGCCTGAGGTCATGATCCCGCTGGTGGGCACGCTCAAGGAAACCGCCAACCAGAAGGACATCATCGTGCGCGTGGCCGAAGAGGTGTTCGCGGAAAAGGAAATGCGCGTGGACTACCTGGTGGGCACCATGATCGAGCTGCCGCGGGCGGCGCTGGTGGCCGAGGAAATCGCCAAGGAAGCGCAGTTCTTCTCTTTCGGCACCAACGACCTGACCCAAACCACTTTCGGCTTCTCCCGCGACGACATCAACAAGTTCCTGCCCACCTACCTGGCGGAAGGCATCCTCAAGCAGGATCCGTTTGCCGTGCTGGACCGCGAAGGCGTGGGCCAACTGTTGAAGATGGGCACCGAGCGCGGGCGCAAGACCCGCCGCGATCTGAAGGTGGGCATCTGCGGCGAGCACGGCGGAGATCCGTCGTCGGTGGAGTTCTGCCACCAGGTGGGCATGAACTACGTTTCCTGCTCGCCCTTCCGCGTGTTGACCGCGCGCCTGGCTGCCGCCCAGGCCGCCGCCAGCGACCAGATGAAGGGGGAGGCGGGTAGAACCAAGTGAAAACTACCTGAACCAGCTTTCAAAGGTTCACAGGTTTCGAGGTTTTTAGTAAGGCGTTTTTCAAGGTTTCGAGGTTTTCAAGGTTTCGGCTGCACAGGCGCATCGTCCGAAACTTTGAAACCTTGGATTTTGAAAATAGAAACTGCCGGTTTACTGAACTTGCTGCAACCTCGAGATCAGCTTCTGCGCCAGGTTTTCTTCTGACTCCGACCACAGCACCCGCCCGCTCACGCTGCAGTTCTTCTCCACTTTGCTGGTGAATTCCACCAACTTCTGCACGTTGGCCCGCACCCGCTGCTCGGCAAACGGCGTCAGCTCAACATCCTCACCCAAAAACGGCGTGTCCAGGCCGAAATCCACCTGGATGTGCCCATTTTCCCGGTAGGTCTGCTCATCGAATTCCAGGCCGTGCACCAGAAATTTGACCTGCCGCGGTTGCTCCGACCAGGGCTGCGCGCCTTCCCCGGGCGCCCATAAATCCCAGTGCGCTTCGAAAAGGTAGGCGTAGTCTTCGTGCAGCAGGTCGGAGGCGATTTCCACTGCCTCCTCCGGCGTGGCGCCGGGCCGGAAGCGGCGTTCGAGGATTGTGGGCTCGTCCCAGGAGATGGGGTGCAGCGCCAGGTAGCTGATGCCGGGCTGCTGCGCGGAAAACGGGAACTGGCGCATCACCATGAGCGTGCGCGGCAGCATCTCCTGCGGTTCGAAGCTGGGGAACCAGAGATTCAGGTAAAGCGGATCAGCCATGGTGGCCTCCAAAAATTGCTTCGCCGCAATATGCGCGGTGGCGCGCGCCAGATCCCTCGCGGCTGAAGCCTGCTCGGGATGACGCCCGTATTGCTGACTGACCAGCAGCGGCGTTTCTATTGGTCATGGGCTGGTCACAGCCATCATGGATTCAATTGTAGATGCCCAGGATGCAGGTCGGCAGCGGGACCCGGATTTTGACAGTGTGTAAAGGCGGCTGTTAGCATCAATTTCGAGTCACGCGGCCCACCTTTCGACGCGTCCCCGTCGTCTAGCCCGGCCTAGGACATCGCCCTTTCACGGCGGTAACGGGGGTTCGAATCCCCCCGGGGACGCCACTTTCCAGCGGTACCCCTCTTTTGGTCACGATAGAGTCACGATAAACCAACAAAAACGGGCCGCGTCCGTGCCAACCCGAACGCGACCCTGACCACAGCGCCTGAAAGGAGGCGTCATGGCTACCCAGCAAGATACCACCCTTGAGCACGAGCTTCTGGAGCTCAGCGACGAAATTCACAACCTGTTT
>DATGGJ010000322.1:0-5351 GCA_035308585.1 Terriglobales bacterium | reverse complement strand
GGCGGCGGCCCCAACTCGGGTCATCGCCAACCAGATCAGCGTTCAGCCGGTGGACCAGGAATCGGCCGCCCGGAAAATATCCAGCGACGTGGACACCGCCATCGAGAAGGAATACCAGGCCGTGCTGATAGCCAATCACCTCGATAAGGGCATTCACTACCGGGCCAAGAATGGCGTGCTGACACTGACCGGCAAAGTGGACACGCCCGATGACCGCCAAGCGGCACAACAGCTGGCTTCCAGCGTGCCCAATGTGCAGCAGGTGATCAATGAGTTGCAGGTGAAGCGGCCAAGCGGATTGTAGAGGTCGGTGCCTGGCGCCCGGAGTGAAATACCGGGCGCCGGGTGCTGAGAGCTATTTTCCAAAGACTTCCTTGTTCACCACGTTGGGGACTTTTGTAAGGTCGCCGCCGTAATTCTTCTCCAGCACGTCAATGACGGCCTGCACGCAGCGACCCGCCATACCCTTGTTGGGATCGGGGGAGAGGCGGGTGATGCTGGCTCCGCTGGCGAAGTGGTGAAACAGCCGCAGGCGATCGGCCAGCGCGGGATCGCGCAGGACCGAGTCAGCGGGCAGAGGCTCCTTTTCGAAGACGTCCAGGGCAGCGCCCGCGATCCAGTTCTCCTTCAGCGCCTTGTAGAGCGCCTTCTCCTCCACCACCGGCCCGCGCGAGGTGTTCACCAGGTATGCCGTGGGTTTCATCATGCGCAGGGTGAATTCATTGAACAGGTGGTAAGTGGGCGTCTTGGCCTCGCCTTCGCGCAAGAGCGGCACGTGCACGCTGACGAAATCGGCGTTCCGGATGGCATCCTCAAAACTGGTGTACTTGATCCAGGTGCGCTCCGGATTGAGATGGCGCTCGTAGCGCAGATCCTTGATCTGTTGGATGGCACCGATGTAGTCGTGGTTCTGGTACACCGGGTCATAGCACAAAATGTTCATGTCGAAGCCGGTGGACTTCTTGATCATCGCCAGCCCGATGCGTCCCGTGCCGATGATGGCGATGGTCTTGCCGGTGACCTCGTCACCCAGAAAAGGCAGGTAAGGGTGCCACGAGCCCCATTTGTTCTCCCGCACCAGCTTTTCGCTGTTCCACAGCTTCCGCGCCAGTGCTCCCATGATGAAGAAGGCGAACTCGGCGGTGGCCTCGGTGAGCACGTCGGGGGTGTGGGTGAAGGGAATGCGGTAGCGGTTGGCATCGGCGCGATTGATATTGTCGAAGCCCACCGCGTACTGGGCCACCACCTTCAGGCGCGGCTTCCCTGCTTCGAACACTTCGGCGTCAATGGGATCGCGCAGTGTGGTGATGAGCCCATCCAGACCCTGGCGCAGCTTGTCGAGAATCACCTTCTTGGGCGGGGGCTCCGGGCTGGGATAGACCTCCACCTCGTACCCGCGCTGGCGCAGGCGGTCCAGAGCTTCAGCGCCAATGTCGCAGGTGGCAAACACACGAAAGCCATTGTTCTCGGGCATGGTTCCTCGGGCTGGTCAGCACCCCACGGTCGAAACTGAAGATTTTACTGCAGGTGGGAGAGAGCGTGGGGGGTAAGCAATCAGCAATCAGCACTCAGCAAATCAGCCCATGAACGTCGAGCAGTTAGCAGCTAGCAATGAAGGAAACCAGCGTTTACGCGCTTGCTTCATTATGAGATAGCTTCTTAGTCCTTCACAATTCCTTCTGGGTCGGCACTCAGGTTAAGTGGCTAAATGCTAAGTGCTTGCTTCCGCGGGCTGAATGCTGTTTTTCACAGCGCCGCCAGAGCGTACTCGCGGGCGTGCGATTTCTTGATGGCCAGCAACTCCACCGCTTTCTGCGCGATGTGCTCGGCGCTGACCTCGAATTCCTTGATCAGTTCCCAGGGGGCGCCGGAATCGCCAAAGCGGTCCTTCACCCCGATGGCGCCGGTAATCACAGGCAAGCCATAGAGCTGGCCGCTGCCGGTAATCACTTCGCTCACCCGGCCGGAGAGCGCGCCGATCTGGTGCTCTTCGGCGGTAATAACCACACCCGTCTCCTTGGCGGCGCGAATAATGGCCGCGCGATCCAGGGGCTTGAGAGTATGCAGGTTGATGACCCGGCTTTCGCAGTCGAAATCCCGCTTCAGGATCCAGGCGGCGCGCATGGCTTCCGGCACCATGGGACCACAGGCGATGATGCTCAAGTCTTCCGACTCGTTGCGGTAGTCGGAAGCCAGCATGGTTTCGAAGGCCTCCGCAAACTGTTCCTGCTCGCCGCGCAGGCGGATGACGTTGGCTAAGCCGAAGACGAAGGGCGTGTCTTCGCTGGTCACTATGGGCGTAGCTTCACGGGCGAAGCGCACGTACTTGGGGCCGGCGTGCTCCAGCAGCAGGTAGTCGGTGGCCTTCCTGGTTTCAATGGAGTCGCAGGGCACCACCACCACCATGTTGGGCAGGCCGGTGACGGCGAACAGGTCTTCCAGGGCCTGGTGGGTGGCTCCGTCCGGGCCTACGGAAACTCCGCCATGGGCGCCGGCGACCATCACATTGAAGTTGCCGTAGCAGACGGAAACCCGCAACTGGTCGAGGTTGCGCGCCGCGGCGAAGGTGGCGTAGGTGCCCAGCACCGGCAACTTGCCTTCCTTGGCCAGCCCGGCGGCGGCGGCGGTGGCGGACTGTTCGGCAATGCCCATGCTGAGCCAGCGCGGCTTGCGCTCCGGATTCTTGGCGTAAAACTCGCTGATGGTGATGGAGCCGGAAATGTCCAGGCCCAGGCAGACGACGCGCGGGTCGTCACCGTTTTCCGCCAGCGATTGGCCAAAGCCCTTGCGGGTGGGCTCCATCTTCACCTTCATGGAGCTGCCGGCATTCCACCAGTAATCGCGGCGAAACTTGGGCTGCTTGGCCGCCAGCTTCTCCTCCACTTCGGCCTGGTAGTGGCGCGCCGCAGCCAGCAGCTGCTCGTAGGGAATCCTCTCCGCCAGGCCGAGCTCCTGCAGGCCCTTGATCATCTCTTCTTTGCTGGGCGACTTGCCGTGCCAGCCGGCCACATTTTCCATGAAGCTGACGCCCTTGCCCTTTACTGTGGCGGCGATGACCAGCAGCGGCTTGCCCGTGGCCGACCGTGTTTTCGCCTGTTCCAGAGCGGTGACAATCTGCTTCATGTCGTGGCCATCCACGCCCACCACATCCCAGCCGAAGGCACGGTACTTGTCCTCCAGCGGTTCGATGTTCATCACCTCGCACACGGGGCCATCAATCTGCAGCCGGTTGAAGTCAACGATGGCGACCAGGTTATCGAGCTTGTAGTGCGCCGCCTCCATGGCCGCTTCCCAGATGTTACCTTCCTGCTGCTCGCCGTCGCCCATCAGGCAGAACACCTTGTTGTTGCGCCCATCCAGCCTGGCCGCCAGCGCCGTGCCCACGGCCACGCTCAGTCCCTGCCCCAGCGACCCGCTGGAAACCTCCACTCCCGGCACTTTAGGCCAGTGCGGATGGCCTTGAAATGGCGACCCAAGCTTGCGCAACGTGACTACGTCTTCGGGCTTGCAGAAGCCGGCAAAGGCCAGCCCGAGGTACAGCGCGGGCGCCTTGTGCCCGGCCGACCAGATGATGCGGTCGCGCTGCTCCCAGTTGGGATTTTTGGGATCGTGATCGGCCACCCGCAAGTAGAGCGCGGCCACGATGTCCATAATCGAAAGCGTTCCCCCGGCATGTCCGGAGCCGGCCGCGGCCAGCGCCACCAGATCATAGCCGCGCATCAGATTGGCGGCTTCGGTCAGTTGCTCAATGGAGTATTCGCGGAGGTGCTTTCCGCTCCTGGAATCAATGAGTGCCATGGGACGCCCCCGTACACACGTAGTTCAACCTATGAAGCTATGCCGCCTTGTACCGGGGGTCAGTGATGCTCATCACACCGCAAAAACCTTTTCACCGCGGAGGACACGGAAAATACGGGAGAAAAGCAATTGAAGATTGATGAGTGACGATTGACGATCTACTCGACCGCAGGCCGCATTTTCAATCGTCAATCTTCAATCGACAAATCGTCAATTTTTTTTCAATTATCTTTCTCTGTGCCCTCTGTGTCCTCTGTGGTTAAGAAAGATTCTTCTTGGTCCACTCCTCGATGGAGCGCAGGGCGGTTTGAATGTTGTCAATGGAGTTGGCCACGCTGAAGCGCAAATAGCCTTCGCCGAACTCTCCGAAGGCGGTTCCTGACAGGCACGCCACGCCCGCTTCCTCCAGCAGCGCGTCGGCCAGCTTCTTGGAGGGCCATCCCGTCTGCTTGATATTGGGGAAGGTGTAAAACGCCCCCTTGGGCCGGCGGCAGGAGAAGCCCCGAACGCGGTTGATGCCGTCCACGAACACGTCGCGGCGGTGCTGGAACTCGCGCCGCATGTATTCCACCGACGATTGTTCGCCGCGCAGCGCCTCGATTCCCGCCACCTGGGTAAAGCTGGCGGTGCAGGAGTTGGAATTGGTCATCAGACGGGCAATATGGGTGGCCAGGTCGGGCCGCATCACGCCGTAGCCCATGCGCCAGCCGGTCATGGCGTAAGTCTTGGAAAAGCCATCGAGGATAACCGTCCGCTCTTTAAACCCGTCCTCGGCCGCGATGGAATGATGTTCGCCGTCGAAAATCAGCCGGCTGTAGATCTCGTCCGAGAGCACCATGATGTCGCGGTCGCCGATGGCGGCGGCGATGTCGCGAATATTGCGCGAGCTCAGCACGCCGCCCGTGGGATTCTGCGGCGAATTGAGGATGATGAGCTTGGTGCGCTCGCTAATAAGGTCCGCCAATTCGTTCACATCCAGGCAGAAATCCAGTTCTTCCCGCAGCCGAATGGGCACCGCACTGCCGCCCATAAAACGAATCATGGACTCGTAAATGGGGAAGCCGGGATTGGGATAGATAACCTCATCCCCTTCCTCCACCAGCGCCAGGATCAGGAAGAAAATAATGGGCTTGCCGCCGGGCACGACCACCACTTCCTCGGCCGCCACGGGCACCCCGCGGCTGCGGCTCACCTCATCGGCAATGGCCTGCCGCAGATCGGGCAAGCCGGCGGAAGGACCGTAATGGGTCCAGCCCTTGTGCAGGGCTTCGACGGCCGCTTCCACGATGTTGGAGGGGGTGGCAAAATCGGGCTCGCCGATTTCCAGATGCACCACGTGCTTGCCCTGCCGCTCCAGAGCGCGCGCCTTGACCAGCACTTCAAACGCGGTTTCTGTGCCCAGCCGCGACATGCGGCGAGCCAAACGCAATGCGGGAATGGTTCTGCTCATGGTTGCCATCGCATAAACAGGGCATTATACGACCGGCACCGCCGCCGGCAGTTCACCCGGCCGCTCCTGCCCCGCCTCCAAAACACATATTCTTCCCTTTTCT
>DATGGJ010000321.1:0-4984 GCA_035308585.1 Terriglobales bacterium | reverse complement strand
GTCCACCAGCTGGGCATACAAGGTGGCATCCTTCAGCGCTTGGGCGGCGGGTGGCTTGCCCGCGGATTCATTGCAGGGAGGCTCGACCACGGTCATGCTGGCCCGCTCCACGCACAGGCCGTCCTGCGCCGCCCACTGTATAAAGCTCTCGGCGTAAATGCTGCCCCAAAGGTGATTGTGCAGGTCGCCGCCTTTGGGCATCTGCCGCAGGAAGGCGAGCAACAGCGAAGGCTGGTGGCGCACCGACTCCAGATGGCGCGCCGTGCGCTGCTCCGGGGAAGCCTTCTGCGCGGCCAGGGGCAGCGCCAGCAAGAGCATTGTGAGAACAGTCCGTCCAAAAGCGCGATTGCGAGCAAGGTTGGTCATTTGAGTTGCATGATTCTACTCTGCAGGAGCCGCCATTGTAGCGTTGGGGGGAGCGCGGCGAAATACGGCAAGCACAAAACTGGCACCTGTGGCCGATTTCGACGAATTTCCACATCCCGGGAATTTCCCCAGCCGTGTATTCCGCGGGTTTCCATGTGTGCGAGGCCGCATTTGCCGCGCTGTGGAGCACTTTCGCGCGCTCCGCCCTCATCAACCTGCACCATGATTGGGCATCCGCGTGTGGAAGCGCCGCAAATCTAACAAAATACATCCCATAAACTTTTGCTTTGGCGGTTGACTTAAAAGCTGGAAGGAGTAAAACCATACTCGTTCTTCGGCAATTTCTGATGTTTACCCGGTTGGCGTAGCGTCCGGGGCTCGAGCGAGATCACCCTCGCAACCGCAAGGTGAGTGAGGGAAGGTCAGCAAGGGTCTATAGCAAAGCGCTGGTCGAGGCGAACAGGAAAACCTGCTGAAAAGCAATTGGAGTCCCGAGGCGTTGCACAGGTTTACCCGGTTGGCAGTGAGCCCGGAGCCCGAGCGGAACGATCGCGCGCTGTAACCGCAAGGAAGCAGCGAGTGGCAGGTCGGCAAGGGTCTAAAGCGAGCTACTGGCCGAGGCGAATGGGTGCAACATCACCTCGGGACTCTTAATTTTTAGGTGTTTTGCGGGCCCGTTCGACTCCTTCACTCCATTCAGTCGCTCAGGATCCGGCATTTTTGTGGCGCGGGCGCCCCGCCCGCGAAAGACGTCTGACTTGTAACCACCAACCGCTGGCTGCCCGAAATTACACCTGGCGCCAGAGTTCCGCCCGCGGGTCTTCGGGATTGAGGCGGGCCAATTCGCGCAGCAGTTCCTTGGTCTTCTCGTCGCGAGGCATGGGCACGGTGACCTTCACTTCCACAATTTCATCACCCCGCACGCCGTCCCTGGTGGCTGAGGGCACGCCTTTCTCGCGCAGGCGCAGTCTCTGGCCGCTTTGCGTACCCGGGGGGATCTTCAGCAGAGCGCGGCCGTCAATGGTGGGCACCTCGATCTTGGCCCCCAGCGCGGCTTCACTGGCGGTTACGGGCACGGTGATGTATATGTCGTCGCCGTCGCGGCGGAAGATGGGGTGTTCGCCGGTGCGGATGATGACGTAAAGGTCGCCCGGCGCGCCGCCGTGGTAGCCGGCGTTGCCCTTGCCCGCCAGGCGGATGCGCTGGCCGTCGCGGGTGCCGGGCTTGATGCGAACCTCCAGGGGTTCGGGGCGCTCCACCACCCCGTCGCCGCCGCAGCTGGGGCAAACGGTGATGTTCTTGCCGGTGCCATGGCAGCGCGGGCACTGGGAGTTGAACTTCATGCGCCCGCCGGTTTGCGTCACCTGGCCCGTTCCCTTGCATTCCGGGCAGACGCCGGGAGCCTCCAGGAAGCCGCGTCCGTGGCATTGTGCGCAAACGTCGCGGCGGGTTACCTGCAGGCGCAGCACCGCCCCGCGAATAGCCTGCCAGAAGCCGACGTTGACCTGGTATTCCAGGTCGCTGCCCGGCTCGGGGCCGCTGGGCTGCTGGCCGCGGCCACTGAACATGCCGGAAAAGATGTCGCGAAAGCCGCCGCGCTTGCGCTCGGTGGTGGCCCCGCGGCCGCCGCCTTCGAACAGGTCAGAAAAGTCGAAGCCACTGAAGTCGAAGGGCACCTCCTGGGTGCTGCCACGACCTGGCTGGCTGCCGCCGGGAAAGCCTCCTCCGGGGAAGCCGCCTCCGGCGCCTCCGCCCGCGCGCGCGTAAGCTTCGGCGGCCTCCGGGCTGATGTTATCGGAGTAGTAGCCGAGCTGGTCGTAGATCTTGCGCTTCTTAGGGTCGCTGAGAACGTCATTGGCTTCGGA
This sequence comes from Terriglobales bacterium, assembly GCA_035308585.1. Taxonomy (GTDB): domain Bacteria; phylum Acidobacteriota; class Terriglobia; order Terriglobales; family Acidobacteriaceae; genus JAICWP01. The sequence goes on along the minus strand of DATGGJ010000321.1, from coordinate 2,753 downwards.
GATGGCTTTGAAGCGCTCCTCCGCCGACTTGTCGCCGGGATTGACGTCGGGATGGTACTTGCGCGCCAGCTTGCGGAACGCCTTGCGGATCTCCTCCGCGGAGGCGTTCTTCTTGACCCCGAGAAGCCCGTAGTAATCCTTGGTCTGAGTTGGCATTGAAACACGGTGGCCAGTGAGCCGCGGCCAGTTAGTTTATTGTCTCGTTCCCTACATCTTCCGGGATGACCACCACCGGGTTGCCCATGGGCAGCTGGTCATCATGCACCACCGGAACCCGCTGCAAGCCTTCCGCCGTGGGGCTGAACACAAACCATTGGCCCTCTTCCGGCACAAAGCTCAGAAAGTATTCATTACCGTTGACCGCGAATTGCACCTTGTTTCTCCCTTGGAACCCTTGCCGGAGCTAAAGCCCGAATTGATTTAAATGACAGTCTTCATCCGGCATCAACCTCAACCGCTTCAGCTGTAAACAGCCTGCCCTGAGCTTAGGGACCTCGCGTGCACGGAAAATTCCCAGCGGGTACACGCAAGATGCTTCGGCGCTGAAGCGCCTCAGCATGACGCCAACTGGGTGCTCCACTTGGCAGCGCAGCGCTAAAGCGCTGTTCCACCCGAATGCTGCGCTTTTCCAACCCGCGCTATGCCGCGAGGGGCGCCGCCGGCGCCCCTCGCGAGCTAGAAGCTGATTAGTTAGCAGCCAGCCAGATCCTTCGCTGCGTTCAGGATGATCGCAGCGGGGCTCAAAGGCCCCGCTAAGCGCGATCATTTCTTGTCCTCCACGTCCACGTACTCGGCGTCAATGACTTCGCCTTCCTTCTTGGCTTCGCCATCGCCACCGGGCTGTGGACCGGCGCCGGCATGCGCCTCGGGACCGCCAGCGGGCGCGCCTTGCGGCTGGGCCGCGCGATACATCTGCTCGGCCAGCTTGTGCGAAGCGGCGGTCAGGCGCTCGCGCGCCTTGTTCATCTGGTCCTTATCGTTGGACTCCAGTGCCTTCTTGGCGTCAGCCACGGCGTTTTCCACGTCGCCGCGCTCGGAGCCGGAGATTTTGTCGCCGTGCTCGCGCAACATCTTCTCGATGCTGTAGACCATGGAGTCGAGCTGGTTACGGGCTTCGATCTCCTCGCGCTTGGCCTTGTCCTCGGCGGAGTGGGAGTCCGCTTCCTTGGCCATGCGCTCCACTTCCTCCTTCGACAGCCCGGAAGAAGAGGTAATGGTGATCTTCTGGTCCTTCTGCGTGGCCATATCTTTCGCGGTCACGTTGAGGATGCCGTTGGCGTCAATGTCGAAGGTCACTTCGATCTGGGGCACGCCCCGCGGAGCCGGCGGAATACCGGTCAGGTGGAACTTGCCCAGGGTACGGTTGTGCCCGGCCATGGGCCGCTCGCCCTGCAGCACGTGCACCTCGACCGAGGTCTGGTTGTCGGCCGCGGTGGAAAAGGTTTCCGTCTTGCGCGTCGGAATAGTCGTGTTGCGCGGGATCATCGGCGTGGCCACGCCGCCCAGAGTCTCGATGGATAGCGTGAGCGGGGTTACGTCGAGCAGCAGCAGGTCCTTGACCTCGCCTTTGAGAACGCCGCCTTGGATGGCCGCGCCCACCGCCACCACTTCGTCCGGGTTCACGCCCTTGTGGCCTTCGCGCCCGAACAGCTCTTTCACCAGCTGCTGGATGCGGGGCATGCGGGTCTGGCCGCCGACCAGCACCACTTCATTGATCTTATCGGCGGTGATTCCGGCGTCCTTCATGCACTGTTTGCAGGGCCCGATGGAGCGCTCGATGATGTCGCGCACCATTTCTTCCAGCTTGCCGCGGGTGAGCCGCTTGACCAGGTGCTTGGGTCCGCCGGCATCGGCGGTGATAAAGGGCAGGTTGATTTCGGTCTCCATGGTAGTGGAGAGCTCTATCTTGGCGCGCTCGGCCGCGTCGCGCAGACGCTGCAGCGCCATTTCGTTGCCCTTGGCACGCAGGTCCAGGCCTTCGTCCTTCTTGAACTCGTCAATCAGCCAGTCCACGATGCGCTGGTCAATGTTGTCGCCGCCCAGGTGGGTGTCGCCGTTGGTGGCCTTGACCTCGATGACGCCTTCGCCGACCTCCAGAATGGAGATGTCGAAGGTGCCGCCGCCAAAATCGTAGACCGCGATGGTCTCGTCTTTCTTCTTGTCTAATCCGTAGGCCAGCGCCGCCGCAGTGGGCTCGTTGATGATGCGCTTCACGTCCAGCCCAGCGATGCGCCCCGCGTCCTTGGTGGCCTGCCGTTGCGCGTCATTAAAGTAAGCAGGCACGGTGATGACCGCTTCGGTGATTTTCTCTCCCAGGTAATCTTCCGCCGCCTTCTTCAGCTTCTGCAGAATCATGGCCGAGATCTCGGGCGGGGTGTACTTCTTGCCCATGATCTCGATGGCCACGTGATCGCCGTCGCGCACCACCTTGTAGGGCACCATCTTCATTTCTTCATTGACTTCCTCAAAACGCCGCCCCATGAAGCGCTTGATGGAATAAACCGTGTTCTCAGGGTTGGTAATCGCCTGGCGCTTGGCCACCTGGCCCACCAGGCGCTCCCCGGTCTTGGTGAAGCTGACCACCGAGGGGGTGGTGCGGCCACCCTCTTCGTTGGCGACAACCTTGGGCTCGCCGCCCTCCATGACGGCGACCACTGAGTTGGTGGTGCCCAAATCAATACCGATAATCTTTGCCATTGCCACTGCCTCCCGCGTTTAAATCCTCTTAAGTGTATGTGTTTAAAAGCTTTGCA
>DATGGJ010000320.1:0-2078 GCA_035308585.1 Terriglobales bacterium | reverse complement strand
CGTCAGGTCGCGGGAGCCGAACCGCACCCCAACCTTCTTGAGGAAATCGTAGGGCGGCGTGCCCCCGGCGAACACCCACACGAAATCGTTGGCCAGTTCGCGCACCTCTCCCTTCACTTCGAGCCAAACCGCGCCCTCCCCGATTTCCTTCAGGTTCGAACTGAGCATCACCTTGACCTTCCCGCCGCGGGCGCACTCCGCCAGGCGCTGCGCATTGCGCTCCTTGATGCGGCTGAACTGTTCTCCGCGATAGGAAAGGGTAACCTCGTTGCCCTTCTGGTGCGCCAGGCCCATGGCCGCTTCGACCGCGCTATCGCCGCCGCCCACGACCAGAATTTTCTTGTTGATGTAGTGGTCGGCCTCGATCAGCCGGTACATCACCTTGGGCAGTTCTTCCCCTTTCACTCCCAGCTTGCGCGGCGTTCCGGTTCGGCCCAGGGCCAGCACCACGGCCCGCGTGCGGTATTGATTCCTGCTGGTCAGTACGGTGAAAATGCCGTTGCCATCCCGCCGGATGTCCTCCACCTTTTCGCCGCTGTGGATCTTGAAGTCGGCGCGGTGCATCACTTTGTCCCAGAAGGCCAGCAACTTTTCCTTGGACAATTCCGTGCTCTTAAACTTGCCGTACATAGGAAATTCCACCGGGCTGGTCATCACCAATTTCTGCCGCGGATATTTCGCCACCGTGCCGCCTACCTCGTCCTGCTCGATGGTCACATAGTTGAGCTTGTGCTCGATGGCGCGCAGCGAGGCGCTGATGCCCGCGGGTCCGGCTCCGGCGATGAGCACGTCGAAAACTTCGCCGCCGGAATTCACGGCGCGGTTCGCCGGAAAGCGGCTGACGATGGTATCCACGCAGGCCCGGCCCTGGTTTACCGCGTTCTTGATCAGCGCCAGGCCGCCCAGTTCCCCTATCACGAACAGGTTGGAGATGCTGGTCTCGTACTCCGGGGTGAGGTATGGCATGTCGGCGCCGATGCTGGGGGTGGCCATCACCATGGTGATGGCGCCCACCGGACAGGCGTCAGCACACAGGCCGTGGCCGATGCACTTGAAGCCATTAATAATGGCCGCTTTGCCCCCAATCATGCCCAGCACGTCGCCTTCCGGGCATACCGAGGTGCAGGTGGCGCAGCCGATGCAGGCCGCGGTGTCAATGTGCGGATGCTGCGCTTTGGGGCCTTCGGAAAACAGCTTGCCCTTTTCCGCCGCTTCCCGCGCCCGCTCCTCCCTTTTCGCCAGTTTCAGCAGATAGCCGCGCATGAAAAACAGCGTGACCAGCGCCGCGATCAGAAATGCAAATAGGTTGCCCATAACATGCTCACATGTATCCCAGCAGCAGCACTACGCCGACGTGAATGCAGGCCAGCACGGCAAAGGAGTAGCTGAACGGCCGGTGCACCACGTGCCATAAATGAAACACCTGTTGCGAGCGCGACAGAAAGAGAATGCGCTTCGCCAGTCCCGCCTGCTCGCGCGCGGCGTGAATTACCGCTTCGATTTGCGCGTTCCCGCTGGGCAGCAACCCGCCCAGAGTGGAGAAAGCTCCGCCCCATCCCAGCGCCCGTTGCCGCAGGCGGGCCACATGGAACGGCCGCACCGAGTCCAGCGCCAGCATGTAAGCCAGCGCGAACACAGCGGGCATCTCGCCCACCCGCTGCGGACTGGGCAAGCGGAACAGTGGCCGGAGTTGCTCAGGAGAAATCAGCCGCTGCGCCGCCAGTTGCCGCATAAGCTTCTCCTGCATCTCCTGCGACTCCTTCAGCGAGAGCTCGGCCGTATTCAGGCTGCGCGGAATCTGGCCATAGAGATAGCGGCCCACCACGCCGCTGAGCGCAACCGCCGCCATAATCCAGAAGGCCATGCCGGCGATGCCGCGAAACTTGAACGAGGCGTGGAAGGCGATTACCAGCGGCGCCGTTAACCCCAGCAGCACATGCGCGTCCAGCCAGTTGCGGGCGCTGCCCTGGCGCGAGAGCCACTTCCAGCGCTTGCGAATCGGGTACAGAAATATGGCAAAGAACATGGCCAGGCCCACGATGCCCAGCTTCAGTCCGATGGCGCCGCTCGGCTTCAGC
>DATGGJ010000319.1:0-9684 GCA_035308585.1 Terriglobales bacterium | reverse complement strand
TGAACCCGGACTACATGTCTTCCGGCGTCATGACCGTGGCCCTGCGCTTTGGCGGGACCATGGCGGCTCCGGACGTCAGGGGCCGGGTGCAGATCAGCAACGGGTCTCTGGCTTACATTGATCTGCCCAGCGGGCTCAGCAACATCAATGGCACGCTGGTGTTCAACCAGGACCGCCTGCGGGTGCAGACGCTCACGGCACAGACCGGCGGCGGTCTGTTGAACCTGGGTGGTTTTATTACTTATAACCGCAACCTGAATTTCGACCTTACCGCCCAGGGCAAGGACATTCGCCTGCGCTATCCGCCCGGCATGAGCACCACCGCCGATGTCAATCTCCATTTGCTGGGAGCACTCAACCGCTCCACTCTCTCCGGCGATATCCTGGTTACTCGCTTCCAGCTCGCACGCAATTTTGACCTGGCCAGTTATTTAGCCCGCGCCAAAACCCCGGCTGGCCTGCCCAACCCGCAGTCCCCGCTGAACAACCTGCGGCTTGACGTGCACGTCACCACCACCCCCGAACTGGATGTGCAAACCGCGATTGCGCGCGTGGCCGGCGACGCCGATCTGCGTCTGCGCGGCACCGCCGCCAAACCCGTCGTCCTCGGCCGGGTGGATATTGCGCGCGGCGACGTGAACTTCAGCGGCACCAGGTACCACCTGGAGCGCGGCGACATCACCTTCAGCAATCCGGTGCGCGTCGAACCAATTCTGGACCTGGAGGCCAGCGCCCGCGTCCGCGACTACGACATCACCCTCGGTTTCCATGGCCAGATAGACAAGCTCAACGCCACCTACAGCTCCGAGCCGCCTCTGCCCACGGCCGACATCATCGCGCTGCTGGCCATGGGCCGCACGCGCGAGGAATCCGCCCTGCTGCAGCAGCAAAGCGATAGCAGTTATACCCGCACCGCCTCCAACGCCATCCTCAGCGAAGCGTTGAACGCCGCCAACAGCAACCGCCTGGAAAAAATCTTCGGCGTCAGCCGGGTCAAAATTGACCCCGAGGCAGGGGGCGCCGAAAACAACCCCAGTTGGACCCGGGTCACCATCGAGCAGCAGATCTCCAACACGCTCACCCTCACCTACATCACCAACGTCTCCCAGGCCCAGCAGCAGATTATTCAGGCCGAGTACTACCTCACTCGCAATATCTCCCTCATTGCGCTGCGCGACCAGAACGGCGTGGTCAGCTTCGACATCAGTATCCGCCATCGCAAGCGATAAAGCCGGGCTGCAAACACCAACTACCGGCCCGTTCCCCGTTGGCAGGTACTCGGCCACTGCTTTGGAGCCCTCCCAAAAGGGGAAGCTTGGAACTACGTGCCCTGTACCGGACAGCTATTTCACCTGGCGAGCACTAAAATGAAAACAGGACGCAACATTGGGGCTTTAATCTCATCTAAATACAAGGGCACAGTTTTGGATATAAGAACGGAAAGGCAAGGTGAGAAACAACATGAGAAAGATAGGCTTTTGTTTCCCGGCCGTGCTGCTGGCGTTTGCCTTGTGTATGCCCGCCCTGGCGAAGGATAACTCGAAGTCCGGCGGCAAGTATGACCAGGGGATTCAGACCAGCATGCAGAAGTGGCTGAAGGACCACGGCAGCAAGTACAACAACGTGCAGGTCTCGGTGCAGGATAACGTGGTAAACCTGAGCGGCGAAGTGCCGCTGCTCATGGACAAGCTCGATGCCGACAAGCACGCTCACAACATTGACCATGTGCAGGCGGTACGCAACGACATCCAGGTGAAGGGCGGAGTCTCCGACCAGCAACTACAATCGGAGCTGGCCAACAAGCTGCGTTACGACCGCATCGGCTACGGCATTGTCTTCAACTCGCTTACGCTGGGGGTGCATGACGGCATAGTGGCGGTTGGCGGCAGCGTGCACGATTATCCCAGCCGCGATTCCGCGCTGGCCATCGTGGAGACCACGCCGGGCGTGCGCGGAGTCATGGATAACATCCAGGTGCAGCCTACCTCCAACTTCGATGATGGACTGCGTATTCGCCTGGCGCGCGCCATCTATGGCCAGCCTGCCATGCAGAAGTACGCCATGGTTCCCCAGGCACCGATTCGCATTATCGTCAACAACGGCCACGTCACCTTGCAGGGCGTGGTGGACAGCCACATGGACAAACAAATTGCTGAGACCCAGGCCAAGTCTGTGCCTGGCGTGTTCAGCGTGGACGACCAGTTGATAGTGGCAGGGAAACAGAAATGATTGAGCTGACTGGCTGGCCGGCTAGCTGCCTGGCTGGCCAGTCACTTCCTGCAGCGTTCCTCCGCTACAATATTGCTCGTGCCCGTCCTGCATAACCTGCGCACCACCCTGGAGATGATCAAGTGGGAGCACTCGGTATTTGCGCTCCCTTTTGCGCTCTGCGGAGCCATGCTGGCCGCGGGAGGCTGGCCTACTGCCGCGCAGCTGACCTGGATTATTGTGGCCATGGTGGCGGCGCGCTCCGCCGCCATGGCATTCAATCGCCTGGCAGATGCCGAAATTGATGCCGTCAACCCCCGCACCCGGACCCGCGCCCTGCCCGCCGGCACCCTCTCCCGCGGCTTTGTGGGCGTCTTCGTTACCGTGGCCTGCCTGATATTCATGCTGGCGGCTTCGCAGTTGAACCGTCTTACGCTCCTGCTCTCGCCGGTCGCCCTGGCCATCGTTCTGCTCTACTCCTACACCAAGCGTTTTACCCGCTGGTCGCACTTGGTGCTGGGATTCGCCCTGGGAGTGGCCCCCGCCGCCGCCTGGATCGCCGTCCGCGGCGCGCTCGATCCGCGCATTCTGCTGCTCACCGCTGCCGTTACTTTCTGGGTGGGGGGCTTTGACGTGCTCTACGCTTGCCAGGATTACGATTTCGACCTGCGCAACGGTTTGCATTCCCTTCCGCGTTACCTGGGTATTGGCCGCTCCCTGCTCATCGCCCGCCTGTTTCACACTGCCATGATGCTTTTGCTCATTGCCCTGGTGCTTAGTTTTCATCTCGGCGGGTTAGGGCTGGCGGGCGTGGCGGTGGTTGGGCTGCTGCTGGCTTACGAGCACTCGCTGGTAGCGCGCGATGACCTCAGCCGCCTCAACGCCGCATTTTTCACCATGAACGGCGTGATCTCAGTGGTGTTCTTCCTGTTTGTAGCGGCGGACCTGCTGCTGCGGCGGTAATTGCTGTGGGCTGACTGGCCGCCAGCCCGGACCTGGTCTTCAGCCCCAGTATCCGGCCCCGCATCACACTCTGTGACGAACTCCAGGCGCCTGCGATATCATCATTGCGTGGCCCAGACGCACCCCTTCCAGACCGACGACGCGCGCTTGCGCCCCATCGCCGATAAGGTATTGGGCGGCCAGCGGCTCAGCGCCGCCGACGCGCTCACGCTCTACGCTTCGCCCGACATTCTGGCCGTGGGCTGGCTGGCCAATCACGTGCGCGAGCGCCGGCACGGCGACAAGACGTATTTCAACGTCAACCGCCACATCAATCCCACCAACGTCTGCGTGGCCGCCTGCCGCCTGTGTGCCTTTGGCCGCAAGAAAGATACTCCCGGCGCTTACACCATGGCCCTGGAAGAAGCCTGGCAGACCGCCGCTTCCGGCTACAGCGAGGCGGTGACCGAGTTTCACATTGTGGGCGGGCTGCATCCCGACCTCCCGTTCCAGTACTTTCTCGACCTGATCCGCGGACTCAAGGAACGTTTTCCCAACGTCCACTTGAAGGCCTTCACCATGGTTGAGGTGGCGTACCTGGCGAAGCGGGCCAAGCTTTCCATCCGCGAAACCCTGGAGCAATTGAAGGCCGCGGGCGTGGATTCGCTTCCCGGGGGCGGAGCGGAAATTTTCGCCGATCGCATCCGGCACATCATCTGCGACCACAAAATTGATGGCGACCAGTGGCTGGACACGGCGCGCACCGCCCACCAGATCGGGCTACGCTCCAATGCCACCATGCTCTACGGGCACATCGAGAGCGACGAAGACCGTGTGGACCACCTGCTGAAGCTGCGCGATCTGCAAGATGAGACCGGCGGCTTCCAGACCTTCATTCCCCTGGCCTTCCACCCTACGAACACGCCGCTGGAGCACCTGCCCACCACCACGGGAATGCTTGATCTGCGCCAGATCGCGGTCAGCCGCCTGGTGCTCGACAACTTTGTCCACATCAAGGCGTACTGGCAGATGCTGACCCCGCGCATCGCCCAGATTTCGTTGCGTTTCGGGGCCGACGACCTGGACGGCACGGTGATTGAAGAGAAGATTTACCACGACGCCGGCGCCACCACGCCCCAGGGAATGCGGCGCCAGGAACTGGAACGACTGATCCGCGAAGCCGGCCGCGTTCCGGTGGAGCGCGACACCCTCTACCGCCCGGTCACCCGCACCGAAACCTCAGTCACGGTCGCCGTCTAAAGGACGCCGTTATTCCACCGCATTCCCGTACATGGGAATGTCCTGCTGCACCAGGAACAGCAGAGTCTGGGCGCGGTCGCTCCACTCGCTTTGCGGATATTGGGAAATAACCTGCTGGGCCACCGCGATGGCGTGCGCCTTGGCCTCATCGGAGTCCTTGGCCTTTTCTTCCGTCTTATAAATCTGAATCAGCGCGGCCTGCCGCCAGGCGGCGTCGTAGAGGGCTTCAGGCGCATCCGGTGATTCGGGGCGCTCGCGCGCGTATTTTTCGTAGATTTCCGATTCTTTCTTGGGACAGCTGGAGCTGCCCTGCCAGTCGCCGCAGAGCTTATTCTCGATCAGGTGGAAAGCGGCGCGGTCGGCCCACTTGGTGTGGGGATACTTCTTCATCACCTTCTTCATCAGGTCCTGATTCATGCCCTCGCGCAGGTAGGCTTGGCGGGTGCGCGCCGAGGGGCGGCTCATCACGTCGAGGCGATCGAGCTGCCACTTGATGTCGGCGGCGCGGTAGAGGGCCTCGCCGGCCAGAGGCGAATTGGGAAAATATTCCTCGGCGCGCAGGTAGAGAAAGAAGGCGTCGCCGGCGGCGCCTTTGCGGCCGCCGCGGCGGCTGGCTTCGGCCTCGGCATCGGCCGCCGCGCCGTAAAGTATTTTATCGCCGTTGGGTGTGGAGGAAGTCACCACGCCCTTGCCCACAATCCACCCGCTCACATCGCGAACATCGGCAATGTCGCTGTCTTCCTCGGTGATGGGGTTCTCGCTGCGCTGGCCGGCCAGGGTCGCGTACACGTGCAGCCACTGGTTGCTGTGCTCCAGGATGGCGACCTCCCGCCCGCGCTCGATCTGTGCCAGCTTGGCGGAGTTGGGGTCGGGCGAAATGTAAATCGTGGCCACGCGGATCATCACCCCGCGCTGCGTCGCCGGCTCGGCCCCGTAGGCACACAGGGCTAGAGCAAGAATGAAGAGAGATGTCGCAATATATTGGCTGGTAATTCTCATGAATGTCACTGAGCGAGGACGCGCCATGGAGGCGCGCGTCCGAGTCGAAGGACCTTTGTGTTTCACCGGAGTCACCGTACTCACCGCGTCCCGCCTTCCGTTTCTGAGCCGGTTTGAAACATGTCGGCAGCTTTAACGACACTAATATTAGCTCGTGAAATGCCCAGCGGGTACGCCGCCCACTGTTTGTCCCTTTCCAGCATCTTCTGCTTGTCGGGCGGAACCGGCTGCGCCATGTGATATTCCTCGGGCGTTTTCGACTGCACGCCGGAATCGCTGGCGATGTCATTCGCCAGTTTCTCACCCTGCGCCTCGCTGGTCACGATCACGTAATCGAGGTTCTGAGCCTGCAGGTGTTTCTTAATGGCGGCGTTCACCTGCTGCGGCGTGACCGCGTCAATACCGGCAAGCATGTGCTCCAGATAGCCCTGCTCGCGCATACCGTAAAACATGTCATCCAGACGGTAACCAAGCTGCCGCGACACGCTCTCCGCATAGTTTAGATACTGAGCGCGCGCCTTGGTCTTGGCGTCGGCCACCTGTTCCGGCGTCATGCCCTCGCGGGCAAAACGGTCGAGTTCCGCGGTCATCGCCTTCATGATGAAGTGGGCGTACTGGTGGCCAACGGGCCGGATCCAAATGCTGAAATACTGCTGCTCGCGCGGCGTGGTGGGCGGGGGAAATGAAAACTGCGGCCGCCCGTACTCATACTCGATATAGGAGTAGTCGCCATAATTGTAGCCGCGTTGCTCGCGGATTTCCTGGTAAAGGCGGCCAAAGCTGTCGCGATGCAGCCCGAAGAAAACATTGGCTACGAACAGCGGCCAGTAGTCGGGGTCGGTACGCTGCAGGAAGATGGGATACCCCAGGTGCAGCCCGGTAGCGATCGCATTGGGCTGCGTGATGATGAGCACATGCCGTCCCGGCGCCACCACTGACCGGCGCAGGTTGGCCGGCCGATACACCGGTTCACCCGCGGGCAGCGCCGCCACCAGCCTGCCCAGGTCCTGCTGGTTGTTTATGGTGGTGGCCACGTACATGTTTCCCACCGTGTAATACTTTCTATAAAACCCGTTCAGGTCGGCGGGAGTGACGGCCTGCAGCCCTTTCACTGTGCCCTCCGCCAGGTGCCCCAGCGGCGTGCCGGAAAACAGATAATTGTCGAGCGCCAGCAGGCCCAGGCTCTCCTCATCTTCAAAGCGCAGGCCCGACTGAATGCCGGTGAGCGCATCCCGTCGCAGTCGGTCCACTTCTTTGGGCAGCCACAGGGGCTGGGTAAACATCGGCTTGAGCACGCGCCCCACGTACTGAGCAAAGACGTCACGCGGCACAGTCATGGAGAATGTGGTGGCTTGCTTGTCCACCAGCACCGTCGGAAACGCGGCATCGCCCCAGGGGCGGGTAATCTCGGCCAGCTTCTGGGTGGTGACCGCGTCTGTGGAATTGCCGAATCCCCCCTCAATCAACGCCCGCGCCGTCAGGCTGGCCGTGCCTTCCTTGCCGGCGGGGTCATCCGCCGAGCCGGTGCGCACCATGATTTTGATCTGGTAGAGCGGCGAATCGGAAGCCACCGTAACCAGGTCGGTAGGGAAGACGTGCACTTTTTGCGGCTTGATGTGCTTGCTGGAGGGCTTGTATTGCGCATTTAGGGCCACCGCGCAGAGCAGCAGAGTGACCGCGCTCAGCCCCGCGCGGCGCATCACTTTACCCCCGCTGCCGGAGCGGCACTGGAAGCCTCCGGCGCAGGTCCGTGCCATAAAGTGGTCACAATTCGGCCCTGCGGGGTGAAGTACTTTTGCGCGTAGCGGTCAATGTCCCGGGGTGTCAGCGCCTCAATGGCCTGCATCAGGCTGTCTATTACCGCGGGGTCGCGGTTGAAACGGTAGTACCAGGCGAAGGTCTGGGCTATATCGTAGGTGGAATCCAGGCCGGCCAGGAAATCGTAACGCACTTTGCTCTTGACCACTTTGAGCACGCGGCCGGAGCCGGGCTGGCGGGAAAAATGCTGCAACCCGTCCACCCCGCTGATCACGTCGTTCTGCACGTCATTGAGGTAGGCCTGGCCCTCCCTGCGGAAGCGGTCGAGCCTCAGTTCGGAGTCGAGCAGCAGCAGGTGCGGATCAGTGGACTGCAGCAATTCGGTGCCGTCGAGAATGGAGAAGCTGGTGACCGTCTGCTTCTGGTAGCGCAGCTTCTGAAACAGCGGGGCCGAGCGCGAGACCAGCAGTTCCGGCAGAATCATGGTGACCGCCGTCTCCTTGCTGCCCGGGTGCATGGCCGGCGTGTGATAAGCCACCACCAGGCGCGGCGAAACATCCGCTTCCCAGTTCACATGCACGGCTTTGGGGCCGCTCGGCGGTTCCTCTGGCGGAATCTGTGGCGGGTGCGAGGGCTTCCAGTCCGCGTAGTACTTCTCCACCTGGGCCAATACCGTCTTGGGCTGAACATCGCCCACCACAATCAAGGCCACGTTATTGGGCTTGTAGTAATTGCCGTAGAACTCCCACGCCGCGTCCCAGGCGTTGGGCATGTTCTCCACATCTTTTTCGTAGCCGATCACGGTGTGGCCGTAGGGGTGGTGGGGAAATGCCAGCGGCGACATCTCCTCGATCATCTTCTCCCCAGGATCGGAAAAGGTGCGGCGGTACTCGCCCAGAACCGCCCCCGCCTCCACCTCAAAAGTCTTGCGGTCGAGCTTGAGGTGTTCGAAGCGCGAGGCTTCCAGCTGAATTAGCCCGGGCGTGGGTCCCTCCGGCGTTTGCACCGGTCCCGCCAGGTTGGAGGTGAAAGTGGTGGGATGGTAGAAGGTGAGGTCGTAGTCGGTCCAGGCGTTGTTGAACGCGCCCAGGCGGCGCATGGCTTGCTCATAGCCATCCCGCTGCCCGTCATACTCGTGCAGGAACATGATGTGCTCGAACAGGTGCGCCAGGCCGGTCTTGCCCGCCTGGGTTTCGTTGCGCGAGCCGGCCAAGACCGCAGTGGAGTAGGTCACCATGCCGCGAAATTCAGGCGTGGCAATCACCACCACGTTCAACCCGTTGGCCAGAGTCCTGGTTTCGATGGCGTAGGGGAAAAAACCGGGGGCGGGGTTAGCGGCAGCATGAGCAGCCGCCGAAAACGCAGTGAATGTGAGCAGGAAAACCGCCGTAGTAAGACAAAACCGGGATTGGGACATCCAGTTACCTCAGAGATACCGTGGAACCCTGAATTATAGAATGTTTGAATCAACAACTTGCAGGGCTGGCGTGAGGAAATGCGCGGCAGGCGACCGGGCGAGCCCGCGAGCATTTGGGGTTGCCACTTCGGCTGCAACCTGGGCGGTGAATCGGCGTTGGGTTTGCCGACTGCCCACGCTGCCTGAGCCACTGCTATCCGGTCGGGTGCTTGGTTCTGCGGTGGCTGGGCCAAGGGGCAGCCGACATTTGGTTGACGCGACGCGCTTTCGAGGGGGGTGGGGGAAGTTTCTACCCGGCTTGACATTTCTACGGGTCCCAGTTTTCGTATTTTGTATCAGCGGCTTAGTCGGCCGCTCGCTTGGCCTGCGCAGCCGGGGCGCGGGCGCAGAAGACCCGGACGGCAGCTTAACTTTTGGTAAGTCGAGTATGACCAACGCAACGTGACACAGGTCACCGCCGCTAAGCCATGACACAACCATATGGGGGCTAGGAGGTCTTTTCCATGCAAGAGATAGTATTAACCCCGGAGCAGATCGCGATCGACTTGGACAAGACGATTCAGGAACGTGAGAGGGAACTGGAGAGGTTGAAGGCGGCGCGTCAACAACTGGGCTTCGCGGAGCCATCTGAATCGGTCGGGCTTCCAGTTTCGGCCACCGAATTCCACGATCTATCTATCAGTAAAGCCGTGACCGCTTACCTACATAGGACTGGGAAGCCCATCAAGGTTGAACCTGAATTGCGCGAGGTGCTGACCGCTGGCGGATGCAATCTGGGCAAGGTGCCCAAGCGGTCCACGAAGCTAGGCGTGGTGAATGGCAAGCAGCTTCACTACGACGAAAGTAGCGACATGGTGTACCTCAGAGAGTGGAAAGAAGCAGAGCGCCCATCGCCAAAGTAGCAAACTGGTACGACGAAAAGGAAGGTAAAGGTGCTAGTGGCTGGAAACCGCATGAAGTGGCGCGCCCTGAGAGATTCGAACTCCCGACCTTCTGGTTCGTAGCCAGACGCTCTATCCAACTGAGCTAAGGGCGCGTCGTGCTTCCATATTAGCAAACGTCAACACCCCGCAGAAACTAGCGCGTGTGAAAAGCCTGAA
>DATGGJ010000318.1:0-10730 GCA_035308585.1 Terriglobales bacterium | reverse complement strand
CACCTCCCGCAAGGCGCTCAACCTTGCGCGCAATCCCGCGCTATCAGTCCACCTGGAATCGGGAGACGACGTGGTCATCCTGGAGGGAACCGCCGTAGAGGTCAGCGACCCGGCCACTTTTCGCAAAATTGATAAAGCCTATCGGGCAAAGTACAAAACGCCCTTGCACCCGGAAGCCGTCCTGTATTGCGTTCGCCCGCGGGTAGCTCTGGCCTGGACCGAAAAGGGATTTATCACCGATGCCACCCGCTGGGAGTTCCGCGGCTGACCGGTTCGGCACGGCTTACGATGCCGCTCTTACCCGCTTGCCAGAGATTTCCGCGAAGGCCTGCTCCAGCACGTCCAGCGCCTTGTCTAGTTGCTGGCGGGAGATGACCAGCGGCGGCTGCATACGTACCACATTGCCGAATACCCCGCCCACGCCGATGAGCACGCCGTTACGCAAGCAGAAGTCGCGCACCGCCTCCGCTTCGGAGGCGGCGGGAGTGAGGGCCGCATCCCTGATCAGTTCAATGCCGATCATCAGTCCCAGGCCGCGCACATCGCCGATCAGCGGCGTGCGCTTCTGCATGGCTTTCAGCCGCTCCATGGCATAGGCGCCGCTCTCGCGTGAGCGCTGGCACAGTTTCTCCTCCTCAATGACCTGAATGTTGGCCAGAGCGGCGGCGCAGGAAACAGGATTGCCGCCAAAAGTGGAGAGATGGTCACCGGGAGTGAAAGCGGCGGCAATTTCCGGGCGGGTGGTGAAGGCGCTGAGGGGAAAACCATCGGCAATGCCCTTGGCGGTCACCAGGATGTCGGGCGTGATGCCGTAGTGCTCGATGGCGAACAACTCGCCGGTGCGGGCAAAACCGCTCTGCACCTCGTCAGCTATGAAAAGAATCTTGTGCGCGTCCAGCACCTTCTTCATCTCACGAAAATAATTTGGCGGGGGCACGATGATGCCGCCTTCGCCCATCACCGGCTCGGCAATGAAGGCGGCCACATCGTTGGAGGTGCTGTAGCGAATGGCATCGTCCAGCGTCTGCGTCCACTGGCGCACGGCTTCATCGGGGTTGTCCCGCCAGGCTGAGCGGAACAGGTAAGGAGCGGGCAGGAAGGCCACGCCGGGCGCATAGGGGCCGCCCCGCTTCTTGCGGCCATAATTGCCGGTCACGCTCAGCGCGCCCCAACTGCGGCCATGGAAGCTCATCTGCAGCGAAAGATATTCGTGCTTGCCGGTGTAAAGCCGGGCCAGCTTGAGCGCGCCTTCAATGGCCTCCGCTCCGCCATTGCCGAAGAAGGTCTTGGTCAGCCCGCGCGGCATGATTTGCGCCATTTTTTCCGCCAGATCGGCCGTGGGTTGCGAGTGGTAGATGTAGGACGCGCAGTGCACCAGCTTATCCATCTGCGCCTTGGCGGCGGCGACCACTTTGGGATGGTTGTGCCCGGCGTTGACCACAGAGATGCCGGCAAAGCAGTCCACGTACTCGCGCCCGTTCACGTCGGTCACGGTGGCGCCGGAGGCGCGCTCCACAACCACGGGCTGAACGGATTTCATGAAGCTGGTAATAACGTAGTCGGAATATTTCTGAATGGTATTGGACATGAGTTCCTTGTCTACGATTGACGGTCTACGGCAAAGCTCAGGACCGCAAACATGATCCGTCAGCCGCGGACGGTTTTAGAACTTCCTGCTGTGCTCCCTGGCCCAGCGCTCGATCACAATCTTTTTGTCGGTGTAGAACTCGATGGCGTCGTTGCCCTGGGCGTGCACCGTGCCAAAGAAGCTCTCTTTCCAGCCGCTGAAGGCAAAATAGGCCATGGGGGCGGCCACGCCGATGTTGATGCCGATGTTGCCGGCCGGCGCCTCATAGCGGAACTTGCGCGCCGCAGCGCCGCTGGAGGTAAAGAGCGAGGCCTGGTTGCCGTACGGGCTGCGCGCCAAAAAGGCCAGCGCTTCGTCAATGTCGTTGGCCGGCACCAGACTGAGCACCGGACCGAAGATTTCCGTATCCGCGAGCGAACTGTCGGTGCGCACGCCATCGAGCACCGTGGGGCGAACAAAATTGCCTGATTCACATTTTGCGATTCTTGGGTTGCGGCCATCCACCAGCACTTTGGCGCCCTCACCAGCTCCTTTGGCAATCAGCGACTCAATGCGCGCCTTGCTATCTTTGGTGATGACCGGTCCCATCTGCACGCCCGAATCCAGACCGAAGCCCACGCGCAGCGACGCGGCGTTATCGGCGATGGCCTCGCGAAAGGTTTTCTGTGCCTCGCCCACGGTGATGGCGACCGACACCGCCAGGCAGCGCTGACCGGCACAGCCAAAGGCGCTGTCACTGATAATGTTGGTGGCCTGTTGCATATCCGCATCGGGCAGCACGATGACGTGGTTCTTGGCGCCCCCCTGGCATTGCAGGCGCTTGCCTGCTTGCGCTCCGCGGGCGTAGATGTATCTCGCCACGGGAGTGGAGCCGACAAAGCTGACGGCGCGCACCGTGGGATGGTCCAGAAGGGCGTCCACCGCCTCCTTGCCGCCATTCACCAGGTTGAGCACGCCGGGAGGCAATCCCAGCGCCTCCATCATTTCGAACGTGCGCTGACTGCTGAGCGGCACCCGCTCCGAAGGCTTGAGCACGAAGGTGTTGCCGCACGCAATCGCGTACGGCAGAAACCAGAACGGAATCATCAGCGGAAAATTGAAGGGCGCGATGGCCGCCACCACCCCCAGCGGTTGCCGGATCATGGTCTCGTCTATGCCGCGGGCCACGTCTTCCAGCATGCGCCCCTGCATCATGGTGGGGATGCCGCAGGCCACCTCTACGTTTTCAATGGCGCGCCGCAACTCGCCCTTGGCCTCGCCCACCGTTTTGCCGTTCTCCAGCGTGATGGTGCGCGCCAGGTCGTCAACATGTTCTTCCAGCAGATTTTTCAGCTTAAACAGGTACTGGATGCGGTCTTCCGGCGGGGTGCGCCGCCATTCCGGAAACGCGCGCGCCGCCGCCTCGACCGCGGCGTCCACCTCCGCCGCCGTCGAAAGCGGCACCTGGCCGAGCACTTCGTTGTTCGCGGGGTTAATGACGTCCCGATGCTCGGTGGATGTGGAAGCTTGCCACTGGCCGTTGATGTAGTTGCGAACCGTGGTTTGGGTGGGTGCTGCGATGCTCATAATCTCTCTTTTCCAGCGGTTCAGCCGTCCCTGCGGGACTCGGATCTAACTGGCTGAAGCTTCCCGCCACTGAAGTGCCGGGCTACTTTCAATCGCCTCTACAAGGCTGGGTAGAGATATTGCCTGCAAGATCTCGTCTTCCGAAGGAAGGCGTCACCCTGAGGGCCCTTGGGTCCGAAGGATCTCGCGTGCAGTATCACGAACACAGGAGAGACGAAACAAATTACATCTCTACCAACGAACCGGCCAAAAAACGCAACCCCATGCAGAGATCAGCTAGACGGTCTGCACGGCAACCCCACGTGACTGTAGCACTGCCTGCAGCGCCGCTTCCAGCACGCCCAAAGCTTCCTCCAACTGCTCGTCCGTCATCACCAGCGGCATGAGCAGGCGGATGACGTTGCCGTAGGAGCCCGCCGAAAGCACGATCAGGCCGTGTTCATAACAATAGCGCACAATTTCCTTGGTTTCGCTGGCCGCCGGTTCTCGCGATTGGCGCGAGCGCACCAGTTCCATGGCCTGCATGCCTCCCAGGCCGCGTACCTCGCCGATTTGCGGCCACTGCTGCTGCCAGTGACGGGCACGCTGGGCAAAGCGCTCTCCCAGTTTGTTGGCGCGGACGCAGAGACCGTCCCGTTCGAACGCATCCAGCACCGCCAGCCCGGCTTCCACGCACACGGGGTTCCCGCCGAAGGTGCCGCCCAGGGCGCCCTCGCCGGCGGCATCCATAATTTCTGACCGGCCCGTCACCGCCCCCAGCGGCAGGCCGCCGCCCAGCGACTTGGCGGTGACCAGCAGGTCGGGCTCAATGCCGTAACGTTCGCAGGCGAACATAGTGCCGGTGCGGCCGAAGCCGGTCTGCACCTCGTCGGCAATGAACAGGATGCCGTGTTTCCGGCAAATCTCCCCCAGGATGCGGAAAAATTCCGGCGGAGGGGTTACGAAGCCGCCTTCTCCCAGCACCGGCTCGGCAATCACCGCCGCCACAGATTCAGCTGCCACCAACCGCTTGAAGCTGTCCTCCAGGTGCTGGGCGCAATACACACCGCACTCCGGATATTTCAATGAATAGGAACAACGGTAGCAGTACGCAAAGGGAACGCGGTACACATCGCCGGGAAAGGGTTCGAAGCCCGCCTTGTAGGGATGCGTCTTGCTGGTCAGCGCCATGGTCATCATGGTGCGTCCGTGGAAAGCATCCTCAAAGGCAATGATCGCCGGCCGCCTGGTATAGGCGCGCGCCACCTTGATGGCGTTCTCCACCGCTTCCGCGCCGCTGTTGACGAAGAAAGTCTTTTTGGGAAAGTTTCCCGGCGCCAGCTGGTTCATTCGTTCCGCCAGGCGAACGTAACCTTCGTAGGGCAGCACCTGGAAGCAGGTGTGCATGTGGCGGTCCACCTGCGAGTGGATCGCCTGCACCACGCCCGGCGCGCGGTGGCCGACGTTGAGGCAGCCAATGCCCCCGGCCAAATCGAGATAGCGGTTGCCGTCCACATCTTCGAGCACCGCGCCCTCGGCCTTCGCCACGTAGACGGGTGTGCCCAGGTATATGCCGCGCGGCACCGCCTCCGTCCGCCGCCCCATCAGTTCCCGCGAGCGCGGGCCCGGAACTGCTGTGCGTAACTGAATCGCGCCCATTTTCAGCTGTACCATCCTATCGGCTGTTCGTTCAGATTGATGTGGACCTGCTTGGTTTCCAAATATTCCTCAATGCCCCACGGCCCCAGTTCACGCCCGAATCCTGACTGCTTGTAGCCTCCCCAGGGCGCTTCCACGTAGGTGGGCTGCATGTGGTTCACCCACACAATGCCCGCGCGCAGGGCTTTAACGGCGCGCATGGCCTTGAAAATGTCGCGGGTCCACACCGCCGCAGCCAGACCATAGGGCGTATCATTGGCGATTTTCATGGCCTCGGCTTCGTCCTTGAAGGGAATGACCGCTGCCACCGGACCAAAAATTTCCTCGCGCGCGATTTTGGCGCTGTTGTTCACATCGTAGAAAATGGTGGGCTCCACGTAGTAGCCCTTGCCGATGCTTGCCGGGCGCCCACCGCCAGCCGCCAGCTTGGCTTCCTTCTTGCCTGTCTCCTGATAGCCGCGCACACGGTCATATTGCTCTTTGCTGACCAGCGGGCCCATCTTGGTTTCGCGTTCCAGGGGCGGCCCCAGGCGAATCGTTTTTGCTTTCGCCGCCATGGCGTCCACGAACTTCGAGTAGATGGACTTCTCCACCAGGATGCGGCTGCCGGCGGAGCAAACTTCGCCCTGGTTGACGAAAACCCCAAACAGCGCGCCGTCAATAGCGGCTTCGAAATCAGCGTCGGCGAAAAAGATGTTCGGCGACTTGCCGCCCAGTTCCAGCGTGACCCGCTTCACCGTGTCGGCGGCCATCTTCACGATCTGCTTGCCTACGGCGGCACTGCCGGTGAAGGCGATTTTGTCCACGTCGGCATGCGTGACCAGCGGGGCGCCCGCAGTCTCGCCGAAGCCGGTCAGGATGTTGACCACGCCCGGAGGCAGGCCGATATCGGCGAACCAGTTGGCCATCTCCAGGACCGTGAGCGGCGTCTGCTCGGCCGGCTTGAGCACGCAGGCACAACCCGCAGCCAGCGCCGGCGCCAGCTTCCACGCCGCCATCAGCAGCGGGTAATTCCAGGGAATAATCTGCCCGGCCACACCCACCGGTTCTTTCATGGAGAGGCTAAGCGCGTTGTCGGGGACCGGGTTGACGTAGCCGACCACTTTCGTTGCCAGCCCGCCGTAGTACTCAAAGCACGTGGCCACGTCGGCGATGTCGTATTCGGCTTCCACGATGGGCTTGCCGGTGTTACGGCACTCCAGTTCCGCCAGCATGGCCGCTTCCTTGCGCACGCGTTCCGCCAGACGAAACAACACGCGGCCGCGCTCCTGGGCGGTGGTACCGCGCCAGGCGCCGGTATCGAAGGCCTCGCGCGCCGCTTTGACCGCGCGGTCCACGTCCTTGGCGTTTGCGTCTGGGACCTCGGCGATGACTTCCTCCGTGGACGGATCGTAAACGGGGAAAGTCTTCCCACTGGCGCTGTCTACCCATTCGCCGTTGATGTACATCTGGTAGCTGCGAACATTAGGTCTGATTGCGGTTGCCATAAGATCTCCTGCCGTAAGGATGCTCGCTTCGCGCTTGGATGCCGGCTGGCGGCGCTCACCGGCGCGCGCTCGCTCGCCCAGGTCCTTCACTTGCGCAAACACCGCGCTCGTTCAGGATGACACTCGAACTACACGCCTGCCGCCTGGCGCAACGCTTTGCGGCGCCCGTACACATAAAAGAAGAACGCCGCCAGGCCGATGAAGAACAGCGTTCCGCCGAACATCCAGATTTCGTACGACCATAGCGAGGTAATCTGCTGCGCCGGGAAAAAGACCATCACAATGCCCAGCGTGGTGGTCAGCAGCCCGCTCAACCCCGCTGCCACCAGGGTGCCGCGGCTGTAATAGGTCTTGGCGGACCGATTGGCGGCAATCTTGAGCAGGGCGCCAAAAACGTACAGAAACGGCACCAGCTGCAGCACCACCGCCAGCGACAGCAGCTTCTGAAACGTCTCCTGCACCCCGGAACTGGAAAAGTTCAGCACCACCAGCACCGCGGAAACCGCGGCATGCACAATCAGGGCGGCGTAGGGCGTACCGTAGCGCGGGTGCACTTTTCCCAGCCAGGAAGGCAGATACGAATCCAACCCCGCCACAAAGGGAATGCGCGCCGAACCCGCCAGCCACGCTGAACCGATGCCGGCAATCGCCAGGCTCAGCATCAGCGCGAAGCCGGGAATAATCCAGCTCACTCCCACGCGCGCCGCCAGGTGGCTTACCGCCTGCACAATGCCCTGCAGCACGTTGATGTCGCGCTTGTCCACCGCGATGAGCAGGGTCAAAGTCACGCCGATATAAAGCGCGCCGGAAATGATGCCGCCCAGGGCCACCGCTCCCGGCATTGTGCGCCTGGGCTCGTGAATCTCGTCGCCCATAACCGAGGCCAGTTCCAGACCTACCAGCCCAAAGCAGATCACCCCAAAAGCGTTCATCACGAAGCGTGGATTGGCCGGAATACGAAAATCCGCCGCGCTCACCGTGGTTCCAAAATGCAGCCACACCACCGCGCCCAGGCCTATCAGGGTGGCGGCGGCCGCGAATGTTCCCACCGCTCCCACGTTGTTAATCCACTTGCCCACGCCCAGCCCAATGATGTTCAGCACCACCAGCACGGCAAATAGCGCCAGCGAGGCCCCCAGCGCGAATACCTTGCTGTCGGCCAGCCCGGCGTGGCGCGGGCCCAGCACATACACCGAGACACCCACGAAGTAGAGCATCACCGTGGGCACATACATCATGTTGTTGGTCCAGTAGCACCAGCCGGAAAGAAAGCCGTGGAAGTCGCCGAAGATTTCCTTGGCCCACAGGTAAACCCCGCCTTCTCCCGGAAAACGCTGCGAAAGCTCGATCACGGCGATGCCCTGCGGCCAGAAAAAAAGCAGCAGCGAAATCACCCACAGCCAAACCGTGACCCCACCGTTGGCGGCGATGGAGGGCACCACGTTGAGGTTGAATACCGCCACCACGAACAGGAGCACGAGGTCCCAGCGCCCCAGAACCCGCTTCAGGTGCGGGGCGCCGGCCTCGATGGTTCCTGGTTCTGCGATTTTGGTGGCTGATGTCAACCGTCAAATCCTAGGCCGAGCGCGCCGCCGCCGCCGAGCGCTCCTGCTGCGCCTCCGCCAGCGCTGGGGCGACGTCCGCAAAGGCCGCCAAATGCTTGTCTATGTCGGCCTCGGTGTGCTGCACGCTGATGGTCCACTGCTCATCCCACCAGTACGGCTGCGCCATCACTCCGCGGTTGACCATGCCGAACCAGTAATGCCGCCACAGGTCAACATCAATAGTCGTCCAATCGCGGTAATTGCGGATCTCCTGCGGATAGAGCATCAGCACGCCATTGGCGCCCGCTTGCGCAATGTATCCCTGCAATCCCGCCTTGGCCACCGTTTTGCGATATCCGTCCGTCAACTTCTTGCTGAGCTTGTCCACGTGCGCGTAGTTCTCCCGCGTGAGCACCTCACGGAAGGTCGCCAGCCCCGCCGCCATGGATACCGGATTCGTGTTGTAGGTTCCTCCGTGAAAGACTTTGTGCTGCGATATCAGGTCCATTACCGAAGGATGAGCGCCGAAGGCCGCCAGCGGGAATCCGCCACCAATGGACTTGGCCACGCAAATCAGGTCGGGCCGCACGCCAAAGTATTCCGAGGCGCCGCCCCATCCCAGCTTTGCTCCGGTTTTCACCTCGTCGAAAATGAGCAGCGCGCCGTACTTGTCGCACAACTCTCGTAAACCCTGGAGAAACCCGGGCCGAGGCATGCACATCCCGACATTCATCAGGATGGGCTCGAGAATTACCGCGGCAATCTCGTCGCGATTCTCCTTGAACCGCCGCTCCACGCTGTTCAGATCGTTGAAGGTGGCCACCGGAACGTTGGCGATGCTTGCCTTGGGCACGCCCAGGCCCCCGGGCACCGAGGCCGGCGCATTCACATCTCCGAATTCCGGGGCGTGAGGCTTCACGCTGACCAGCGCGGTGTCATGCAGGCCGTGGTAAGCGCCTTCGAATTTGATCACCTTGTCGCGGCCGGTTGCGGCGCGCGCCAGGCGAATGGCGTGCATGGTGGCTTCGGTTCCACTGGAACCAAACCGCACCATCTCCACCGGGAAGCGCTGGCAAATCTCTTCCGCCAGTTGCCATTCCATGTCATGTGGCATGCCGAACATGGTGCCCAGCTTGAGCCGCGACTCCACCGCCTTCATGACCGCGGGATGGCAATGCCCCGCCATCAGCGCGCCAAAGCAGAGGTTGTGGTCAATGTAATCATTCCCGTCCAGATCGCGGAAATGCGAGCCCTGCGCCTCCTTCACAAAAATGGGGTAGGGGTCATAGGCGCGATAATTGCTGGCCACCCCCAGCGGAATGCGCTTCAGGTTCTTTTTGTGGGCTTCCGCCGATTTGGGCGTGCGCTTCTCAAAAGTCTCTAGTTCTTTGCGCAATGCTTCATACACGATTTGTAATTCCTTTCGCTGTCGCGAAGAGTAACTGCTAAAACGCACCAATGCCGGGGCGCACAAATCACGTGTGCCCCGGCCTTAATTCTAGAAGATGTACTTCAACGCAAACTGCAGCAGCCGCGGGTCGCGTGCCTGTGTGATCTGGCCGAACTGGCTGCCGTCGCTGCTGTTGCCGTCCGGGTTGAGGAAGTTGGTGTGGTTGAAGGCATTGAACATCTCGGCCCGGAACTCGACGTGCGTGTTTTCAGTAACTCCAATGTTCTTGTGCAGGGCGATATCCCAGTTCTGGATTCCCGGTCCGCAGCAGATGGTGCGGGGCGCAGTACCGATACGGCCCAGGAGGCTGGGATCGTACCCGGGCGAGCTGGGATCGGTTGCGTTTTCGGTGAATATAGCGGGGTTGAACCAGTACCCGCCGTTGGTCTTCGGATTCTGGGTGGTGAACGGCAGCAACTGGTCGGGTTCGCCTGGCAGCTCAAAATCATAGCTGTACATCAGCTCGTTATCGGCCGCCGAGAGAATACGGATGGGGAAGCCGCTCTGGAAAGTAGTGATGCCGGACACCGCCCAGCCGTCCACCACCTTGCCCAGCGCACCCTCAAACTTGGGAACCGGCAGCTGCCAGTCGTAGCTGACGACGAAGCGGTGCCGCGCGTCGAACAGAGACAGCGCACGGCTGCGACGCGGATCAACGGGATTGAGAATGCCCTCAAAGCTGGACGCCTGGTCAATGGACTTGCTGAAGGTGTAGGCCAACTGGAACTGAAGCCCGTGCGAGAAGCGTTTCTCCAGGCTGGCCTGCAGCGAGTTGTAGGCGGAGTTGGCGATGGTGTCCTGGGCGAAGATGCTGCTGAACACGGGCACGCCATCCGCTGGGCACCCGGCCCCGCTGAAGTAGTTGCACTGTGGCGAGGAGTAGGGGCGTAGACCAACCATGGTCAGGGCCGGAGAGTTGGCACCGCCTTGCACGCTTTGGCCGTTCGGCAAGTGGAAGGTCATGCCTGCCGGAATGGCGCCTGCGGGCACGGAGAACGCCGAGTCTTCATAGTACGGGCCGCACGTCCCAGCCCCCAGCACTGTGTTCAGGTCGAGACAGGTTTGCGGGTTGGCGTAGTTGAGATCGTGCGTGGCCAGCAACCGGTGTCCCTGCGAACCTACGTAGCCGATCTGCATCACCAGGTCGGGGCGCAGTTCGCGCTGGATGGTGAAGTTATATTGAGCCGAATACTGCGTCCGCATGTGCGGCTGGAACGCTCCGAACAGCAGAATCGGCCGGAACAGCGACCAGTCTACCGGCGTCCCCGGCTTAGGCTGCAGCACGCCATTAAAGGGATTGGGAATCGGAGTTCCGTTCTGCTCCATGAACGGAGTGTTAAACAGGGTGTTGGCGAAGAACGAGCTGCCGCCGAAAGGAGGCTCGGCGCTGAACTGCTCCAGAACCAGCTGCTCAATCGGGTTGTAGAACAATCCCCAGCCGGTGCGGATACTGGTCT
>DATGGJ010000317.1:0-2619 GCA_035308585.1 Terriglobales bacterium | reverse complement strand
GAACTGGGGCAAGGTGCTGGACTACTCGGTGCAGGGCGGCGAGCTTTATAACGCCACCTTCGGCAAGGCCAAGCTGACCAACGCTTCCGCCACTTCCAGCGAAGGCCCGAGCGACACCGACAAGCAGTCCTACGAGTTTCTGGAGGCGGCAGGCTATAACGCCATCGCCGCCGAGCAGAACCCCAAGACGCGCATGGCCTACATCGAGCGCTACACGCCGGCGTTTCCGGAGTCCAAGTTCGCCGAGCCGGTCTCGCAGTACGCCATCTACAGCCTGCAGCAGTTGAACGAACCGGAGCGGCTGGTGGCCTACGGGGAGAAATCGCTGGCCACCGATCCCAACAGCCTGCCTACCTTGATCCTGCTGGCCAATTCCTATTCCGAGCAGCCCAAGGAGACCAATCTGGGCAAGGCGATTACGTACGCGCGCAAAGCCATCGAGCTGGCCAAGGCGGATTCTCCCGATGCCACGCGCCAGCAGAAACTGTCAGCCGGAGTGGCCCATTCGGCTCTGGGGTATGCCCTCATGCGCCAGGACAAGACCCCCGCCGCCATCGCTGAATTCAAATCGGCAACCACATTGCTGAAGGAGGATCCGGGGTCCTATCAGATGGCGCTCTACCGCCTGGGCTATGCCTACGCCAAGCTGGGCCGCCTGGCGGAGGCGCGAGCTTCGCTAGCCGAAGCAGCCGGCATCGAGGGCGCCTACCAGCAGCCGGCGAAAGATCTGCTTGTAAAAGTGAACAGCGCCAAACCAAGGAGAAGATAGATGCCGCTGGAACTGCAAGATCGCCAGTTGGGCAGGGTGGTGGTGGTGAAGGCTGAGGGACGCATCGTTGCCGGCCCGGAGGCGCAAAAGATCGAGTCGCGGGTGAACCAGTTATGCACCGGCTGTCGTGACCTGGTGCTGGACGTGGCCGAGGTGAACTTTATTGACAGCAGCGGACTGGGCACGCTGGTGAGGCTGGTGGCCAGAATTCGCCGCTCCGGGGGCGACCTTAAACTATGCGCCGCGCCGCCTCCCGTGCACCGCCTTCTGAAACTCACCAACCTGCTGCAGGTCTTTGACGTGCACGAGTCCGAGGTGGACGCCGTTTCCGCCTTCTACCGGCGCGGCCGCCCGGCGGAATGCAAAACCGGAGCGCTCAGTTGCCGGGTGCTGTGCATTCATCCCAGCGTGGACACGCTGGTGTACGTGCGCGAGGTGCTGCGCGGTTCCGGTTACGAGGCGATAACCACCAGCAATCTGCCGGATGCGGTGGTTTTGCTGAAGGCGACCTCCCCTGCCCTGGTAATTCTTGCCCATGAAATGCAGTCGGCGCGCGGCCGAGCCACGGCCGCCATGTTGCAGGAGGTGCGGCCGGGGGTGCCCGTCATTTCCCTGCACCAGGATTTCTCGCTGCAGGAAGCGGGAGACGCCGGGAGTTGGCTGTTGCAGGCGGTGCGTTCCCACCTGGAGGGCAGCGCCGCAACCCAGGCCTGAGATTATTGGCGGGCCAGCGCATCACACAACTGGCGCGCCTTTACCGCCAGGTTGCGCGCCCGTCCCAGGTCGCCTTCCTGGTTTGCGGAACGCGACTGCTCCATGTAAAACGTGATCTGGCGCACCATGTCCTGCTGGTCGGGCGTGAGTTTGCGCTGGCTGATTCTCTTCAGGTTGGCGCCGGTGGCGTCCAAAAGTTGATTCGTGCTCTGGCGCTGGTGGTCGGCTTCGGATTGGGGAACGCCAGGTTCGAGCTGCCCGCCGGTCTCGCTGGTGCCGCCACGGCGGATTACAGTGCGCCGGGGTCCAGGGTCGGCGGCGTTCTCCGGCTGTTTTTTAGGCGCCGCTTTCTTGTGCCTCTTGCTGCTTTTTTTGCGGTAAGACTTTTTCTTGCGGGTTTTCTTCTTCACCGATTTTTCGGCTGATGCCGGAGCCTGTGTGCCCGGCGCCTGCTGCGCGCCCGCCGGCGTGGAGGGCGGCGCCGGCGCTTGCGACGAAGGAGGCGGAGTCGTGGCCGGAGCTGCCGACTCCGGCGGATTTTGGGACGAGGGCGCTTGCGATTGATCCTGCCGGGCAAGTGCCGGCCAACTCAAAGCCGCAAAAAGAAAAAGGAGAAGTGCGCGCCGCATCACTCTTATTGTAAACACTTCGACGGCGCGAAGGTTGTTGCGGAGAGCTGGAGCTTTAGTTTCTCTACCACCATCTCTGGTGCAGGTCCTAAAGTGTGATAAGCGGATTTCACGCTCGTTATCTGTTTGCGGCCGCGAATGTCTCTGGTATGTTGTTGATAGCCGGATGTACTCATCACGCACCATCTGCCCGAAATGTCGTTCCAGAATTAGACTTGAGGACGTCCGCTTCACGCCGAAATTTCTCTGTCCACATTGTGGCACGAGCATTTGTGTGAACGATGCAGTCTTTAAGCGCATCAAGGCCGTGTTCGATTTGACGGCTGGAATAGTTCTCCCGTATGCGGTCACTTTTAAAGTGTGGGTTGCATTGGTCTGCTGGATTCCAACTGCCTTTATGGTAGGAATCGTGGTGGCATTTCTCTGGTCCTACGCGGGGAAATATATCTTCCCACCGCGCCTACAGCTTTACGTTCCACCTCAAGAGCAAACATCCGTTTTGGGCTT
>DATGGJ010000316.1:0-3215 GCA_035308585.1 Terriglobales bacterium | reverse complement strand
GTTGCTGCAGCTTGCGATGGGCCTCCTGGTTATCGCCCGCCAGGGTCTCCAGCTGTTCGATCTGCTGCTCGATGCGTTCCAATTCGTGTTGTGCTTTGGTTGCCGATTCCATTCTGGTCTGCCGGCCGTCCACCGACGCTTGCCACAGTGATTCCACCATGGAGAGCAGGAATTCGGAAACGGCAAAGACACCATCGCCGCCCTCGCGCGCCCGCGCCGCCCCGGTTCCCGTTCCGCCCGCACCGTGTTTCGTCGTGACTGCCACTCGCTTCAATCTATAATCCGCACGCTGCCCCGGCCGCAGAGCTCCTCGACGCGGTCAATGAAGTTGCGGTCTGGTTGGACATTATAGCCTTCCGCTTCCATCACCACCATGAAGTCGCCCTGGCGCTCCACGTCGAACAGCACCTTGGCAGCGCCTTTGCGCTGGGCGCAGAGCGCGTGCAGATGGTCCACGGTGGAGGCGGTGGCCGTCTCCAGTGGGATGCGAATGCGCAGATGGTTGGCCAGCTTGGGGCGGGCATCTTCCAGAGGCATGATCTCGCTGACCGTAAGCTTGGGACTGGCGCCCTCCTCCACCCGCACGCCGCTGCGCACCAGCACCGGCACCTCCAGCTTCAGCCGCTCTCCCAGGCGCTTGTAGGCGTCGGGAAACACCAGCATGTCGAGCGAGCCGGTCATATCTTCCAGCGTCGCCTGGGCGTAGAGGTCGCCGCGCTTGGACTTAAGCACGCGCACGTTGGCGATGATGCCGCCAATGCAGATCTCCTCGTCCTTGCCGGTGGAGTACTTCATCTGGCCAATTTCTTCGGCGGCGCGCGCGTTCAGGTCGCGCAGTTTGTCGCGATACTTTTCCAGCGGGTGGCCGGTGATGAAGAAGCCCAGGATTTCCTTCTCCGCGGCCAGGCGCTGGTGCTCATCCCAATCCGGCACCTCGGGCAGATGGTCATTGTGGGCGTGCTCGTGCTCCTGCTGGAAAACACCAAACAGGCCGTGCTGGCCGGATTCAGCGTCGCGCTGCGCCTTGGCGGCGCGCTCCATGGCCTTGTCCAGCACCTCCATGAGCTGCGCCCGCCGGCCCAGCGAATCCATGGCCCCGCTTTTGATCAGCGATTCCAGCACGCGCTTATTCAGCAGCCGCAGGTCTACCTTCTCGCAGAACTGGTAGATAGTCTGGAAGCGGCCCAGCTCTTTGCGAGCCGCCACAATGGATTCGATGGCGTTGTGCCCTACGTTCTTCACCGCCGCGAGGCCGAAGCGGATAGCCGCCCCATGGGGGGTGAAGTTGGCATCGCTGACGTTGATGTCGGGCGCCTCTACGGCGATGCCCATCTCGCGGCATTCGTTGATGTACTTCACCACCTCGTCGGTGTTGCCGGTCACCGAGGTGAGCAGCGCGGCCATGAACTCCACCGGGTAGTGCGTCTTCAGATAGGCGGTGTGGTAGGCGAGCAGGGCGTAAGCCGCGGAGTGCGATTTATTGAAGCCATAGCCGGCAAACTGCTCCATCAGGTCGAAAATCTTCTCGATCTTCCTGGGCGGAAAACCGCGCTGGGTGGCGCCTTCCACGAAGCGCTCGCGCTGCTTGGCCATTTCCTCCGGCTTCTTCTTGCCCATGGCGCGGCGCAGCAGGTCGGCTTCCCCCAGGGAGTAGCCGGCCAGGCGGTTGGCGATCTGCATCACCTGTTCCTGGTAGACGATGACCCCCAGGGTCTCCTTGAGGTTCTCCTCCAGCTCCGGCAGCTCGTATTCGATCTTCTTGCGTCCGTGCTTGCGGTCAATGAAGTCGTCAATCATGCCTCCCTGGATGGGGCCGGGGCGGTAGAGCGCGTTCAGGGCGGTGAGGTCCTGGATGGAGTTGGGCTGGTAGCGGCGCAGCACGTCGCGCATGCCGTGCGATTCAAACTGGAAAACGCCCGAGGTCAGCCCCTTGTGGAAGACCTTCTCGTAGGTTTCGTTGTCCTCCAGCGGAATGTCATCCAGGGTGATCTTTTGGCCGCGTGTCTGCGCGATCAGCTTCAGCGCGTCATCGAGAATGGTGAGGGTGGTCAGCCCGAGGAAATCCATCTTCAACAGGCCCAGCTTCTCGATGGCGGTCATGTCGAAGGCGGTGACGATTTCGTCGTTCTTGGTCTTGTGCAGCGGAACCAGCTCGATCAGCGGCCGCGGCGAAATCACCACCCCGGCAGCGTGCACGCCTGAGTTGCGCACCAGGCCCTCGAGCTTTTTGGCGGTGTCAATCAGTTGCTTGACCTGGCCTTCGTTGTCATAGGCGGTTTTGAGGGGCGGCGAGTCCTCCAGCGCCTTATCAATGGTGATGTTCAGCGTGGTGGGCACCATTTTGGCGATGCGGTCCACTTCCGCGTAGGGAATCTCCATGGCCCGGCCCACGTCCTTGATGGCCGCCTTGGCCGCCATGGTGCCGAAGGTGATGATCTGGGCCACGTTCTCGCGCCCGTATTTCTGGGTGACGTAGTTGATGACCTCGCCCCGCCGGTTCATGCAGAAGTCAATGTCAATATCGGGCATGGAGACGCGTTCCGGATTCAGGAAGCGCTCGAACAGCAGGTCGTGCTGCAGCGGGTCAATGTCGGTAATGCCCATGGCGTAGGAGACCAGCGAGCCCGCCGCCGAGCCGCGTCCCGGTCCCACGGGAATATGGTTCTCCTTGGCATAGCGGATAAAGTCCCAGACAATGAGGAAATACCCGGCAAACTTCATCTGCTGGATGATGCCGATCTCACGCCCGAGCCGCTGCTCGTATTCGGTGAGCGGATGCTTGAGCCGGCCCTGGGCCGCAAGCGAGCGCAAAGTCTCGGCCCGGCGGGCAAAGCCCTGGCGCGCCACTTTTTCGAAATAGGTGTCGAGGGTTTCGCCCGCGGGCACGTCGAAGCGGGGGAAAGGATGGCTGATTTTTTCCAGGCGCAGATTGCAGCGCTCGGCGATGGCCAGGGTCTGGGAGAGCACGTCGGGCGCGTCTTTGAATACGCGGTACATCTCGTCGTAGCTCTTGACGTAAAACTCAGTGCCCTGGAACTTCATCCGGTTGGTGTCCTGAATGGACTTGCCGGTCTGGATGCACACCATCACGTCCTGGGCGTGGGCGTCCTCCTCGCACAGGTAGTGGCTGTCATTGGTGGCTACCAGCGGGGTGCCCAGTTCCTGGCCCAGGCGGAACAGGTCCTTGTGGATGCGGCGTTCCATCTCCAGGCCCT
>DATGGJ010000315.1:0-4386 GCA_035308585.1 Terriglobales bacterium | reverse complement strand
AGCCTCCACAGAGGGCTTGCCGGCTTCGCGGGTGATGACGGCGGCGACCTCCGACTTCTTTTCCTGGAGCAGGTTTTGAAAACGGCGCAGGAGTTGCAGGCGGCGGTTGACGCCGAGTTGGTGCCACGCCGGCTGAGCGGCACGTGCGCGCTCCACCGCCGCGCGCACATCTTCCTCCGCAGTACAGTCGAATTCGCGCAGCACCTCGCCGGTGGCGGGGTTGACCGATGCGATGGGCGCGAGCTTAGTTTCTAGAGGCATACGTCAGCTACAGTCTAGAGCAGCAGTTAGCTCGTAGCTACTAGCTCCTAGCTCCTGGCTTCGGCTAGAGCTAAGAGCCAACAGCTGGTGGCTCGTTTTTCAGTACTCCACGCTAACCAGGTAGAGCCCGTGGGCGGGCGCAGTCGGCCCGGCGGCGGAGCGGTTTTTCTCCCGCAGGATTCTACCCACGTCTTCCGGCCGCAGCGTTCCCTTGCCCACCAGCAGGAAGGTGCCCACCAGGTTGCGCACCATGTGGTGCAAAAAGCCGTTGCCGCGCACGGTGTAGACCATCTCCTCGCCTTGGCGCTGCCAGGCGGAAGAAAACACGGTACGCAGGTTGGAAGGCTCCTCCTCCGCCCGGCCGCGCTCCGGGTCCACCGCGGCAAAGGACGTGAAGTCATGCCGGCCGATTATGACGGAAGCCGCCGCAGCCATGGCGCTCTCATCCAGCGGATAGGGGTGATGATAGACGTAGCGGGCCAGAAAGGGAGGACAGATGGCCGCGCGCCAGATGCGGTAACGATAGGTCTTGGCCTGGGCGGAAGCACGAGCGTGAAAGTCAGCTCCGGCTTCCTCGATGGCGAGCACGCGCACGGCAGGGGGCAGAGTGTCATTCAAGGCAATCGCCAGGTTGGGGGCGGGAATGGGCGATTCAATCGCGCAGGACGCGACCTGGGCCAGCGCGTGAACGCCGGCGTCGGTGCGGCCCGAGCCCTGGGGCAGCATGCGCTCGCCGGTCACCCGCTCCAGCGCGGCGCTCAGCAGGCCCTGCACTGTCACCAGGCCGGGCTGCACCTGCCAGCCGTGGAAGTCAAAGCCGTCGTACGCCAGCGTGATTTTCAAATTGCGCGCCATGCGGTGTGGAACGCCGTGCTGCGCAACCACCACTACGCCTGCTTACAAATCTTTACAAAGCTTTACAACACAAGACCAGTGCGGCGATTGCCTCAGCTATACTATGAGACTTCCCGGAAGATGGGTGTCGTTCCCCTGGGGCGCCCGGCCATCGAGCGGCCCGACGACGACAAAGGAACCACCAGACAGCAACTTGCGTATTATCGGTGGTGACATTTGCGATTTTTCCCAGTCCCTTAGGTCATTAGCCATTGTGATGGAGAATAAGCATGCGTTTTCCGCGTTTGGTCACAGCTAAATCCGTAACTGCCGTGCTGGCGGTCGCCGCTCTGGCTTCTCTGGCCGCAGGGCAGACGACGGTGCAGCAGAATTATCAGAACGGCCGGTCCTATTTCCCCAATCCCGTTGCGCCTTATAGCCCGCGGCACGTGGCGGCGCCCAATTTCAGCAACAGCCCGCGCATTGACACGCTCATGAAAAATGGGGAGCTCATGCTCTCCCTGGACGATGCCATTGCCATGGCCCTGGAGAACAACCTCGACATAGCCATCGCGCGCTACAACCTGCCCATTTCTGACACCGATGTCCTGCGCGCTAAATCGGGACAGCAGATTCTGGGCGTCAATACCGGGCTGGTGCAGGGTACTCCGGGCGGCGGCACCGGCTCCACCACCGCCGGCGGCTTAGGCACGTCCACCACAGGAGCCAGCGGAACCGGAACCGGCGGCACCAGCGCCGCGGCCGGAGGCGCAGGCAGTGGGAGCGCCGGACTGGTGCTTTCCACCGAAGGCTCAGGACCGCAGTTGGGCTCCTTTGACCCCATGATCACCGCCGGCCTCAGTCTGGAACACCTGACCACACCCACCGCCAACCCTTTTCAGGGGGCATTGGCGCTGAAACAGAATACGGCCACGGCCAACATCAATTACTCCCAGTATTTTGCCAGCGGCACCACCCTGAACGTCGGCTTCAACAACCAAAGGCAAACCACCAACAGCACGTTCAGCGAGCTGAGCCCGGTTCTCAACAACGGTTTTCGCGCCACCATCACTCAGCATCTGCTGCAGGGCCTGAGCTTCAACGCCAACCGCCGTCTGATCAAAATCGCCAAGAACAACCGCGAGATTTCCGACGTGGCCTTCCGCAACCAGGTGATCCAGACGGTGTCCCAGATAGAAAACATCTACTGGGACCTGGTGAGCGCCTATGAGAACGTGCGGGTGCAGGAAAGCTCGCTCGCCCTGGCACAGAAGACCCTGGCCGATAATAAGAAACAGGTTGAGATCGGCACCCTGGCGCCCATCGAGATCGTGCGGGCGGAGAGCGCGGTGGCGGCCGCCAACCAGACCCTTATCGTCGCCCAGACCAACCTGCAACTGCAGGAATTGCTGATGAAGAACGCCATCAGCAAGAACATGTCCGATCCCGTGCTGGTAACGGCGCACGTGGTGCCCACCGATACCATGACCCTGCCGGCCACGGAACCGGTGGCGCCGGTTCAGGATCTGATCAACGACGCACTCTCTCATCGCCCGGAGCTGGCGCAGTCGCGCATTGACCTGAACAACCGCGAGATCACTCGCAAATCCACGGCTAATCTGCTGCTGCCCAGCGTGGACCTGGTGGGATGGTATGGCGGCTCCGCGCTGGCCGGCAACACCAATCCCCTGGCTATCTGCGCGCCCGGACAGACTACCAACCGATTCTGCATCCCGGCTAACCAGGTGCGGCCGCCTACCGGGCTGTCAGACGCTTTCAGCACCATGTTTGGCTACAATAACCCCGATTACGGGGTGGGCTTCAACGTCAACATCCCCATCCTGAACCGTTCAGCGCAGGCCACGCAGGTGCGCTCGGAGCTGGAATACCGGCAGTCGCAGATGCTGCTGCAGCAGCTGCAGAACCAGATCGCCATCCAGGTGCGCAACGCGCAGTTCACGGTGCAGCAGAACCGGGCCCAGGTGCTGGCGGCACAGAGCGCCGAGGAACTGGCGCGGCAGTCGCTGGATGCCGAGCAGAAAAAGTACGCCCTGGGCGCCTCTACTACCACCCTGGTGCTGACCGCGCAGCGCGACCTGGCCCAGGCCCAGTCCAACACCGTGGCGGCGCTGGATAATTATGAGAAGTCGAAGGTGCAGCTCGACCTCGCCACCGGCCTGACCCTGACCCACAACGGCATCCAGATGGCCGAAGCCGAGAGCGGCAAGGTGCAGACCATGCCCCATGTGCCCGGCATTGTGCCGCGGCAACCGTCGCAGGAGCTGCAGATGGAACAGGAGCCGCAGTCAGGGGTGCCGCAGCCGCCCCCGGCCGGCACACCGCCGCAGGGCGCGTCGCCGCAGGCTCCCAATCCCGCCCAGCCGCAGAACCCTCCCGAACCCCAGGGGCAGCCGCAACCCCAGGCTCAGCCGCAGCAGCAGACGCCGCCGCAGCAGCAGACGCCGCCTCCGCAACCCCAGCCGCAGCGGTAGCACTAATTGGTCATCCCGAGATCGGGCCGGAAAGCAAAACCGGCCCGAGTCAAGGACCGGCTTGGGAGCGCGCCAGGCTCTTCACGGCTCAAGCCGTTCAGGATGACGCCGGCGGCAATTTTGGTTGCGCGCTGCTGACTTCTGACTCCCGCCCACTGCCTCCCCGATTTTCTCTAGGTACTAGGTACTGGGCACTGGGTACTTGTATCCTTCCCCCGTGCAGCTCTCGGTGGTCATCATCAGCTATAACGAGGAGGCTAACCTCGGACGCACGCTGGCGAGCGTGGCGCCCCTGGTGCGCGACGGGCAGGGCGAAATCATCGTGCTGGACTCCGGCTCCACCGACTGCACCGTCGAAATTGCCCGCCAGCACGGGGCCAAGGTGTTCGTCGAGCCGTGGAAGGGCTTCGCCGCACAAAAAAATTCGGCGCTTGAAAAGGCCAGCGGAGACTGGATTCTGAGCCTGGACGCGGATGAAGAGTTGGAGCCGGAACTGGTCATGGAAATCCAGCAGAACTCCAGCTTTCACGCGGCCTTCCCTCCATCTGCCCCTGGGGGATGGTGTTTGACAACGAAAATCGAGGGCCTAAAGGACCAGCCATCGGCGTTCTGGATCCCCCGCAAAAACTTCTTTCTTGGGCGTTGGATGAA
This sequence comes from Terriglobales bacterium, assembly GCA_035308585.1. Classification (GTDB taxonomy): domain Bacteria; phylum Acidobacteriota; class Terriglobia; order Terriglobales; family Acidobacteriaceae; genus JAICWP01. The sequence continues at coordinate 148 of DATGGJ010000315.1, read as the reverse complement.
GCATGGCGGCTTCTGGCCCGATCCCAAGCTGCGGCTGTTTCTGCGCGGCACGGCAAAGTTTGAAAACCGGGCGGTCCACGAAGATGCCCAAACCAGCGCTCCAACGGGCAACATAGGTTACGGCTCCCTCATCCACCATTCCTATCCC
>DATGGJ010000314.1:0-11520 GCA_035308585.1 Terriglobales bacterium | reverse complement strand
GAAGATGTTGGGCACGAATTTCTGCGGGTTGCGGTCAATGATGGGAAACCAGGTGCTCTGCACCTGCACCATGATCTTGTGTCCCTTCTGAAAAGTGTGATCGTTGGTGTGCAGGTCAATCTTGTACTCGTTGACCTGGTTAGGCACGATGGGCTCCGGCTTTTCGAAGCTGTTGCGGAAGCGGCCGCGCAAGACTTCGTCAGCTATCATCAACTGATAGCCGCCCAACTTGGGCTCGGGCAGGTAATTTTCCGGGTAAACATCAATGAGTTTCACGATCCAGTCGCTGTCCGTTCCGGTGGTGGAGGCGAACAGGTCGGCCACGATGTCCCCGGCCACGGTCACGTCCTGCACCAGCGTGTCGGTTTCCCAGGTGGCAACGTCGGGCCGGGATTGGGAGAAGCGCTGATCTTCCAGCAGCCACGTGGGCCAGCCCGGGCCGGGATAGGTGGGCGAAATCGGCCGATGGCGGTAGGGAACCGGGTGGGCAGGGTCAGAGATGTAGCTGTCGAAGGGCTGGCCCGCAGATGAAGCCGGCGCTTCGAATGACAGTTTGCCATCCTCGCGGAAATACAGGTTGCGCGGTTGGGCCTGGCGGGGAGGCCAGGAATCGTACTGCTTCCACTGATCGCTGCCGGTCTCGAAAGTAAGAGCCTCGTGCAGCGGCAGCTGGCCCTTATCCTTCAGCCAGTACGCGAACCATGGCGCCTGCACTTTGGCCCGGAAGTATTGGCCGGTGTTGCTGCCGAAATCAATCGGACCCAGCTTACTGCCAGGTCCGCGCGCCCAGCCACCATGGTTCCACGGGCCCACCACCAGGTAATTCAGATGCTTGGGGTCGTGCTTTTCAAGCAATTCATAGATTCTCACAGGACCGTAAAAATCCTCCTGGTCCCACCAGCCGGCGACATTCAGGTCGGGCACGGTTGGATTTTTCAGGTAGGGCCAGAAGGCCAATTTCTTCCAGAAGTCGTCGTAGTTAGGGTGCTCGACGAAGTCATCCCAGGTGGGCAGCTTGCCGTGGAAGTAGCGGGCGTTGGCGTTGGAGAGCGCGCCCAGGCGGAGATACCACTCGTAGGTGTCGTACCTGTCGAACTTGAAAGAAAAATTTTCGTGCGTGGTTTCCATCAGCGCGGCATATTCGAAGCCGTAGCTCAGACGGAAGGCGCCGTTGTGGTGGAAGTCGTCGCCCAGGAACTGGTCTTCCGGCGAGGCCTGCTCGGAAACCGCCTTGAGCGCCGGGTGCGGGTCGAGCATGGCCATGGTGGTCAGCCAGCCGCCATAGGAGATGCCCAGCATGCCCACCCGCCCGTTGTTGTGGGGCACATTTTTGAGCAGCCAGGCGATGGTGTCGTAGGTGTCGGTGCCCTCGTCAACGGCTTTGGGATCGCTGGAATCGCGCGGCGGCCGGTTCATCACGAATTGACCCTCGGACTTGTAGCGCCCGCGAATGTCCTGCAGAACGAAGATGTAGCCTTCGCGAATGAGGTCATCGTAGCTGGCCAGCAGCCGGCTAAAGCCTTGCTTGTCATCGGACAGGCCGTATGGTGTGCGCTCCAGGATGAAGGGCAGCGGGGTGCGCGAGGTCTTGGGAACATAAATTTCGGTGTGCAGGCGGACGCCGTCGCGCATGGCAACCATGACGTCCTGCTTGCGGAAAATGCCGCCGTAATCCGGCGACTTCTGCGCCCGGGAGGTGAGCGGAAGAAGGACGAACGCAAAGGCGATGGCAAGAATCGGCGGATGAGTCCGCGAGGTTGTGGTGGACACGGGCATTTGCTCCATCAACTTGACAGTGTGGCGCGGGCGCCCCGCCCGCGGCTGCTAACTTGCAGGGGCCCACAAGAACGCAAAACAATATCACAGCGGCAGCAAGCCCCATCGCTTTGGCTGCCTTGGTTCCAGCCGACGCTGCCTGTATCATGAACGGCTCAGCATCTCGCACTTAACAGGAACAATTCATGCGTGGATTGAAGGATAAGCGTGTCCTTATCACCGGCGGAGCGAGTGGCATCGGCGCCGCCACCGCTGCCCGCTTTCTGGAGGAGGGCGCGCGCGTGGTGGTGCTCGACCGCGACGTCCCAGCCGGCGACCGCATCCAGCGCGAACTGCGGGCGCTTTCAGGAGTGGTCAACGCTGACGTCGCCCGCCTGGAGCAGGTGAAAGCCGCCTTCGCCAAAGCAATTCAACTGATGGGCGCGGTGGACGTGCTCATCAACAATGCCGGCATCAGCATCCGGCACGACTTCCTCAACATCACCCCGGAGGAATGGGACAAGGTGCTGGCGGTGAACCTGACCGGGGTTTTCTACGTGGCCCAGACCGCCGCTCGCCACATGATGGAGAAGGGAAGCGGCGTGATCCTGCAGACCGCTTCCACCAACGGCATGATGGGGTATCCCTATTACGCCGATTACAACGCCACCAAGGCGGGCGTGATCGAGCTGACCAAAAGCATGGCGCTGGAGCTGGCGCCCAAGGTGCGGGTGAATGCGGTGGCGCCCGGCTACGTGCTCACGCCCATGCAGCGGGCCGAATACACGGACGAGATGCTGGAAGAGGTGAACCGCAAAATTCCCATGCGCCGCCATGCCAAGCCGGAGGAGATTGCCGCTCTGTTTGCCTACCTGGCTTCCGACGACGCGGCTTTTGCCAGCGGACATGTGTATGTCATGGACGGCGCCGAAACCGCGGGCGGCCTGGCCAGCCGCTAAGGGGTGCGGCCGCGAAGCGGCGCGAGATTAGGGTTAGCGGGTCATGAAAAAAAAGGACGATCGCAGGGCGAGCGCCGCCCCTTCCGGCGCCATGCAGGGCAAGGTGGCGCTGATTACCGGCGCGGCCTCAGGAATCGGACGCGCCAGCGCCGCGCTGTTCGCCCAGGAAGGCGCTGCGGTGGCGGTTGTGGACATCAACGAAACCGCCGGACAGGAGGTGGTTAACGCGATCACATCCAAGGGCGGGAAGGCTTTTTTCGCCTCCGCCGACGTGACTCGCGTCGCTGACTGCCAGCGCGTGATAAGCGCCGTGGCCGCTCAATTCGGTGCGCTTCACATCTTGTTCAACAACGCCGGCATCATCCGTCGCGCCTCGGTGCTGGAGTTGAGCGAGACGGACTGGGACCGGGTGATGGAAGTGAACGTTAAGTCCATCTTCCTGATGTCGAAGTTCGCCATCCCGCTGATAGAAAAATCCGGTGGCGGCTCCATCATCAACACCGCCTCGGGATGGGGGCTGGCAGGCGGACCCAAGGCGGCTGCCTACTGCGCCTCAAAAGGCGCGGTGGTGCTGCTTACCAAGGCCATGGCCATTGACCACGGCCCGCAGAACATTCGGGTCAACTGCATCTGCCCCGGCGACACCGACACTCCCATGCTGCGCGGCGAGGCGCGGCAACTGGGGGCAGCCACGGAGAAGTTTCTGCGAGAAGCGGCGCAGCGGCCTTTGCGGCGGGTGGGAACGCCGGAGGAAATCGCCCAGGCGGCGCTGTACCTGGCCGGCGACACCGCCTCCTTCGTGACCGGCACCGCACTGGTGGTGGATGGCGGCGGCCTGGCGGGGAGTCTCTAAGCCCGGCGCGCGTTGGCCCGCGCCCGCGCCACTCCGGCCCGCACCCCACGCTCGACGGCGCGGTAATAGCCGGCATCGTCCATCGTCTTCATTACCGTGGCCGCGATGCCGCCGGGCGTGGCCGCCTCATGAATTAACTTCTGCAGTGGAAGCCTGCCTTCGGTGAAGGCCATCACGCCGCCGGCAAGGGCGTGCGCCGAAGCTGCCAGCGCCGTCTTCCGGTCGAGGCCCAGCTTTTCTCCGGCGCTCGACAGAGCCGCCAGCGCGTGATAGCCGTGGCTGGAGGAATAAGTCGCGGTGAAGACGTCAAATTTCTTCTCCGGAACCTCGAGCACAGTTCCAACCTGAGCAAAAAAATCCAGAACCCGCTTGCGGTCAGGCCGCGGCAGGTCCTGGGAAAACGCCAGCGCGGTGAAACCGCGCCCGGTGCGGCAGGTGGGGCTGGGCATGGCGCGCGCCCAGCGCACCGGCGGGCCCAGGCGCCGCCGCAACCTGGCCAATGGAACGCCTGCCGCCAGGCTGACGGCAATCAGCGCTTGGCCCAAAGGGCCGATGGCGCCCAGCAGTTCGCGCACGGTATCAGGTCGAACGGCGATTACCAGCAACCCGGCATTCGCCACTGCCCGCCGCAGGTCGCGCTCCACCTCCACGCCAAACTCGCGCCGCAGTCGGCGCAGTTTAGCGGAATGGCGGTCATGCACAACTATAGGCTGACTGTATCCGGCCAGGCGCAGCCCGGAAATAAGCGCCCCGGTGATGCGCCCGCCGCCGAGGAAAACTGTGGCTTTCATGTGAGCTGCGCGCATGCCTTATCGGCGGCCCGCACCAGCGTCTTGATGTCAGCCTCCGTATGCGCCGTGCTGATAATCCAGTGCAGGCCGTTGGAGGGAGTCATGTAGATGCCTTCCTCCAGCAGCAGTTGCACAAAGCGCGAGTAGCGGGCGGTGTCCACGTAGGAACAGTAATCGCGGTAATCGTGAATGGTCTCTTGCCCGGTGAAATAGATCTGGAACATGGGTCCGAAGCCCTGCACGATGGCCTTGATCTTGCGCCGGGCAAAAACGTCGCGCAGTCCGCGGATGGCCGCATCGCCCAAGGCGTGTAGTTTGCGGAAGGTGGCGTTGCCGTCGGCGGCGAGCAGGCCGAGGTTGGCCGCAATCACCTTCATGGTCAGGCGATGGCCGTTGAAGGTGCCGTAATGCAGCACCATGTGTTCTCCCCAGCGCATTTGTTCCAGAATTTCGCGGCGCCCGGTGACCGCGCCCACCGGAAAACCCGCGCCCATGGCCTTGCCGAAGGTGCTCAGGTCGGGTTTGATGCCCCATAATTCCTGGCAACCGCCGGGCGCGTAGCGGAACCCGGTCACCACTTCATCCAGAATCAGTAGCGCCCCGTGCTCCTGCGCCAGTTCACGCAGGCGCTGCAGGTAGCCCGCGCGGGGAGGAATACAGCCCATGTTGGCCATGATGGGTTCGGTGATCACCGCGGCCAGTTCCTTGCCCTGCTCCCGCATCACCCGCTCGAGGCGGGCCACATCGTTCCAGGGCGCAACCAGGACGTCATCGAAGACAGCCGGCGGAATGCCTAGGGAATCGGGAATGCGTGCCGGCTTCTCGGGCGGGCCCAGTTGTTCCGGCGGATGGCCGTGGGCGTTCAGCAGATACGGGTCGTACCAGCCGTGGTAGTGGCCTTCGAACTTGAGGAACTTGTTGCGTCCGGTGAAGCCGCGGGCCAGGCGCAGGGCCAGCATGGTGGCTTCGGTGCCAGTATTGGTGAAGCGCACCGCTTCGGCGGAGGGCACCATGCGGCAGAAACGCTCGGCGGCGTCCAATTCCGCCGGGGTGGCGGCGGCAAAATGCGATCCCTCCGCCATGGCCTGGTACACGGCATCCACGATTGCCGGATGGACGTGTCCATGGATGAGCGCGCCAAAGGACATCATGAAATCGGTGTACTGGTTGCCGTCAAGGTCCCAGACCTGCGAACCCTGGCCGCGCTCCAGCACGATAGGTCCGGGGGCATACACGGCACTGCCACGTGACGGCGAATTGACACCTTCAATCAGATATTTTTGCGCGCGCTCATACCACTCCTGGGAATGGGACCGTCGCCGCGTGACTGCCGGCATTCATCCTCCGGACTCACGAAGTTGTGAGCCCGCCATAGTAACAAATGGATTTACAGACTTATCTGGGAGGTGAGTTGAACAGCGGCCTATGACAGAGTTACGGATTCACGGTCATGGGAGCGGAGGGTGCGGGCAGGCGCCCCCAGATGCATTCTTCCGGTTCCAGGCACAGCAGCCCGGCCTGGGCGTGCAGGGCAGTGCCGTAACCGCCTATCCAGACGACGCGGTAGCGGGCGCGCCGGCCCCGGTGCTGCACTTCAATGACAGCGGCGGTGTCAATTACGCAAGGGGTGCCGTCCAGGCGGGCGCCCCGGCGGCTGATGTCCCGGGTGTAGGCATCTTGTTGAAAAGGATGGCCAAACGAGTCTACGCCGCGGACTCGCACGCGCAACCGAGCAGAAAAACGTGGCTCAGGACGGAACGCCATGCGCCACTATGAGACCCCGGCGCCACCCCGGGGGTCAAATTACTGAAGGCTAACGCGGCCCATGCCCGAAGCGCCCTGACTCCAGGGGCCATTCTCAATCCCAGAGGCATGGCCGGAACTCACCCTCAGTTCGGCCCTCTGACGTTGTGCTGGGTCCCGCTCAAATTCTTCCTTCCATCGCCGGCAGCAGAAATTAGGAGGAAAAATGTGCCTCTGGTGTTCAGAGCGCAACTCATGAGGGGCTTTGTTCTCATCCACTTCCATGCCACATATGCATGGTGTAATCAACTACTGCTAAACTAGGGCCAATCCCAGGTGGCAGAACAAATCCCTTGCTCTTGGTATGCCGTGGCCGCGGCAGACATACATAGTTACTTCGCCCGCGCCCCTTCAAGACCCTGCGCCGCTTCTCGATGCCGCCACGCCCCTAGGGTCACTAGGCGGAACCAACATTCGTAATGTGCGCCATCCAGTGGGAAAGTGTTTACTGAAAAAGGCAGAGTCTTCATGGCGGAAAGATTGCACAGATCCTGGATCAAGTTTCTGCGTTTGCTGGCGGCGTTTGCAGCTGCCGTCTGGGCCATGCGCGCATCCATGGACTGGATACAGGATGGGCCTGGCTTGAAGCAGCTGGGAGGGTGGATGGTTCTGCTGGTCGCCAGTTTCGCCCTGGGGATGGCGGTAAGCGAGGAAGTTCGCCGCGACGCACTCCGGCAGCAGTAACTCACCATTTCCACAATACGGAATTTCCACAATTTTTGTATCGTAGCTGCTATCCATTGACATCTCTTGTGCTACTTTTGCTTCCAGCACACCAGTTCGTGCTCTGGTGATGGCAAGGCACCGGCTGTTCTTTATCAATCGCACCAGAAGTTCTCCACTGGGAAGTTCCAGTCTGCCTTTCGGTGCCGCACCCACATATCAAGAGCCCCCAAGGTGCCGGACGGCTGATTAGCTATCCATTTCTTGCGAGCTCACTGTGACGCCGGTCACAGATTCAGGGACTGGGGTGTGCCGTACACTTCGCCGGAGCGGCAGATCAAGTTCAGGGATTGGCGTTGCCGCAAGTCCTAGGCCACGGTCCTAATTGTTCGTGCCGAAAGGCAGCGGTAGCACGGCGGTGCTGGTTTTTTATTTGGACTTGCGCCGCCAAACTGGTCATAGGTTCCAGGGCTCCTCTCGCAATCTGAATTCCACGTCCTGTGGAGGGAAGCATGCATTTCCGAGTCGGCAAGCTGCTTTTCCTGTTTGTCCCCTTCCTTCTCGTATCCATGGGGCATGTGCAGGCGCGAAATGTGGAGCAAAGCGCGGCGCCGACCGGAGCGGCGAGCCAGGCCAAAGACTCCGGGTACGTGGGTTCTGAAACCTGCAAGGGATGCCACGAAGACATCTACAAGGTGACGGAACGAACGCCCCACCACAAGATGGGATTTCAGCCCGGCGCTGCGGGTAAAGGCGTGAATTGCGAGGCCTGCCACGGTCCGGGGAAGGCCCACGTGGAAGGCGGAGGCGACAAAAGCAAGATCATCGTCTTTGAAAACCTGAGCATGGCGGAGGCGAACAAGCGTTGCCTCAGCTGTCACACCTACGGCAACGAGCATGCAAACTTCACCCGTTCGGCGCACGCCAGCAATGACATTGGCTGTATCAGTTGCCATTCACCGCACCATGCCAAGACGGAAAAGGCATTGCTGGTGGAGAAGCAGCCACAGCTCTGTTACCAGTGCCACACCGAGGTCAAGGCCGAATTCAGCCGCCCCTACCGGCATCGCGTTAACCAGGGATTGGTGCAGTGCACGGATTGCCACAACGAGCACGGAGGATTCCTGCCCAAGCAGTTGCGCACGAGCGTGGCCCAGGACCAAGTGTGCTTCAAGTGCCATGCCGAGAAAAAAGGACCGTTTGTTTACGAGCACCTGCCGGTAGAGACGGAAGGCTGCACCAGTTGCCACACGCCACACGGCTCGACCAACCCGCGCCTGCTGAGAGTGAGCCAGGTCAACCTGCTCTGCCTGCAGTGCCACACCCTGGCCATGAGCAACGTGCCCTCGCAACCGCCCGTCGGCCCAGCCCACAACCAAGCCCAGAAATACCAGGCCTGCACCATGTGCCATGCGTTTATTCACGGCTCCAATTTCAGCGAGGTCTTCTTCAAGCCCTAGAAGAAGCAAGGAGCTCCGATGATCGGAAGAGGTAGACCTGCAGAAAGTTTTGCCGGCGAGCCGGTGCGGCCAGCACGCGGCCTGGACCGTAAGGAGTGGTTTATGAGAATGAGCCTGTGGCTAGTGGCGGCCGTCCTGCTTGCCCCTTCCTGGGCCCTGGCACAAGCTGGCGCGACAGGAGCAGCGGCAACGGACGCCCCTGCCGCGGAAGGGAAAGATCTCAGCGACTATCACGTCGAACAAAGCATCGAACTGGGCTATCGCTTCAGTGAGGTTAACGGCAGTGGTTCGATGTATGACACCTTCATCAATCAACACCCGGGCCCCCGCTTCCTCGATCAGACGCTCTCCATGCACTCGCTGAACAACGACGGTGCATTGTTCGACGACCTCAACGTAAGCAGCTTCGGGTGGGGCGGCGACCCGGAGAACGTCGGGCGAATAGGCGTCTCGAAGAATAAATGGTATGACTTCAGCTTCCTCTTCCGGCGTGATCAGAATTTTTTTGACTATGATCTGCTGGCAAATCCCTTGAATCCTCCGACGTCGAACCCCAACCTTCCAGTCGGATTTTCTCCCCATGAAATGCAGACCCGGCGGCGCATGTACGATACCGGTTTGACACTGATGCCGCAGTCGAAGGTCACGGTGCGACTCGGCTATACCCGCAACCGGTCGGAGGGACCTTCATTCTCGAGCTTCCATGAAGGCACCGATCCACTCCTGAACCAGGCTTGGAACGTCAGCGAGAACGACTACCACTTCGGCGTGGATTTTAAGATGCTCTCCAAGACCACGCTGAGCTATGACCAGTTCCTGGAGTACGACAGGAATGACACGGATTACACTTTGAATCCGTATAACGTCTTCCTGCTGCCCGACGGCACTCCCGTTTCACTCGGCCTGCCCATCAATTCCGATGCCGGCCAGCCCTGTACGCCGGTTTTCAAAAATGGTTTTGTCAATACCCGTTGTAACGGGTACTTTGCGTATACGCGCAACCAGCGGGTTCGCACCACCATCCCTACGGAATCGCTGAGCCTGCAGTCAACATATCTCAAGCGTGTGAATCTGGTCGCGCGCGGCACTTACAGTTCAGCCGACATGAACTCGCCGTACGCGGAATTTTTTGATGGTCTGGTGACACGCACCAATGAACGGCAATTCACATTTTCCGGGCCCGCGTCGGTGCGGCGGATAGCCGCCACTGCTGATCTGGGGGTGACCGTTGAGCTGACCAGCAAGATTAATCTGAGCGACAATTTCCGTTACGACAACTGGCACATACCCGGCACCTGGAACTCGCTGGCCACAGCGACGGTTGGGGTCGGCAGCCGGGTGACATTGCTCAGTCCGCTTGGTCCCACAGAAACCACTACCGCCTTTATCGGCAACTTTCTCGGGCAGAAGTCCTTCTTCAACCTCATGCAGGTGGAATACCTGGCATCGAAGCACTTCGGCGTACACGTTGGTTTTCGCCTCCGCCACCGCCGTGTGTTCAAAGCGGAGCCGGAGACCGTTCCCGATCCAGAGTCCGGCCTGCCGGAATTCGAAGGCGACACCATCAGCGTGAACGAGTACGCGCCTGTGGTGGGGGTGTGGATCCGGCCAATGACCTCGCTGCGCATCAACCTGGAAACCGAATTGAGCACGGCGGATAACTTCATTACCCGCATCAGCCCGCGGCAACGGCAGAACTATCGCGCGCGCACAAGCTACCGGCCGGTTCGCTGGGCCAACCTTGCCGGAAGCCTGAATATCTGGGAGAGCCGCAATGGCGAGTCCGACACGCAGTTCAAGCAGCACTACCGCAACCTGGGTTTTGTGGCGTCCCTGCTGCCCAAGGAACGCGTTGGATTCGATGTGAGTTACAACTATACCAACGCGTTGCAGCAGGCGTTGATCTGCTTTAACTTCAGCGATACCGTTATTCCTGCGGGCACGGTCGTGGATGGATGTCCAACTTTTGATCCGGCGGATAATAACAATCCCAATCACATACTCTCCACCTATGTGAACCGCACCCACTATTTTTTGGCAAATGTGATGGTCAAGCCGGTGAAGCAAGTCACGGCCAAGCTGGGCTACGGCCTCACCAGCGTGAACGGTGCCACGACCTTGCTGAACCCGCTGCAGCCACTCGGACCACTGGATTTCACCTACCACCAGCCCGTGGCGGAGCTGAGCTATGACGTTGCCAAGTACTGGAGTCTGAATGCCTACTGGAACTATGACCAGTACAACGAAGGCTCATTTGTCGGCCCCACCAGTCCTCGGTACTTCCATGACAACCGGACTACCCTGTCGGTAAAGTACGCGTTCTAGGCTGAGGTCAGGGCCGGGGTTTCATCGTCAATGCCTCGGTGAAAAGCCAGTGTCACCGCCCGCCGGCCGAACTGCAGTATCATCTTCCCCACAAAGTTTGACCAACTGAGAGGAGCATGAGCACGGGAGAGAACGAAACCGCATCCGCCGGGAACAGGGCGCCGGGGCTGACGCGAAATCTGCTGAGCATCATCGGCCTGGCCATGGCGGTGGTGGCCGGCGCCAATATCGCTTTCCTGGTTTTTCTCGAGGCGCTGCGCCCCAATCCCTACATCGGCATTTTCGCCTACATGATTCTGCCCGGCATCATGGTGCTGGGCCTCATCCTGATCCCCATTGGCATGGGGCTGGAAAGGCGCCGTCGCCGCAGAATGGCACCGGCCGAAGTGCCGCGCTTTCCCCGCCTCGACCTGAACGTTCCCTCCCAGCGTAGTGCGGTGGCGTTCTTCTTCAGCTTTACCGCGGTGTTCGTGAGCCTGAGCGCGGTGGGCAGCTATCGCGCTTACGAATTTACCGACTCGGTGCAGTTCTGCGGCCAGCTCTGCCACACCGTCATGGAGCCGGAGTACACCACTTACCTCAAGTCGCCGCATGCCCGCGTGGACTGCGTAGCCTGCCACGTGGGGCCGGGCGCCGGCTGGTATGTGCGCTCCAAGCTCTCCGGTTCCTACCAGGTGTATGCGGCCATCGACCAGGTTTACCCGCGCCCCATCCCTACGCCGGTGGCCAACTTGCGCCCGGCGCAGCAAACCTGTGAACAATGTCATTGGCCGCGAATGTTCTATGGCGCCCAGCTCAAGGTGTTCACGCACCATGCCCCCGACGAGAAGAACACCCCGCGCCAAATCCGCATGCTGCTCGATATCGGCGGCGCCGAGTCCCGTACCGGCATTCCTTCCGGCATTCACTGG
>DATGGJ010000313.1:0-4740 GCA_035308585.1 Terriglobales bacterium | reverse complement strand
GCAAAAGACAAACCACCGGGCACCGCACCCGGCAGGTACCCGGGCCTTGAATGCAGGTTTTAAAGCTTAAATGTTTCAAAGTTTCCCGACGTCACCCAGTATGGCAAGAAACCTTAAAAACCTGCGAAACTTTGAGACTTCGGACTACCTTGCCGTCCACCCTCCGTCAATCAGCAGGGTGTCACCGGTAATCAACGAAGCCGCCGGGGAGGCCAGAAAGACCACCGCGCCAGCTACTTCCATGGGTTCGCCAACGCGGTGCAGGGCGGCAACGCGCTCCACCACATCGGCGCGAAATGCGGGATCGGCAAGGGCCTGTTCCGTGCCTGGTGTGTGAATAAACGTGGGAGCCACAGCGTTAACCCTGATGTTGTACTTACCCCACTCCACGGCCAGGCATTTGGTGAGGTGGGCGATGGCTGCCTTGGTCATGCAATAGACCGATTCCGTGGGCAAAGCGGCGAAGCCCGCCTGCGAGCTCATGTTGACAATGCATCCCCGCTTTTGCTGAATCATGATGCGGCCGGCCGCCTGGCTGGCGAAGAAAGTGCCTTTCAGATTCACGGCCAGAGTGAGGTCGAAATCCTCCTCGCGCACATTTTCCGCCGGATTTTCCGGAGCGATCCCGGCATTGTTGACCAGGATATCGAGGCGGCCGAAGTGCGCGCCAGCACGGTTGATAGCGCCCGTGACCTGGTCGAGCCGGGTCATGTCCATTTGCAGAGGCAAAGCGCGCCGGCCAAGGGCCTCGATCTCGCGCACCAGTTCACCGCCGCTGCTCAGATCGCGCAAGCCAAGGGCAACATCCGCTCCCGCCTGCGCCAGCGCCAAGGAGATAGCGCGCCCGAGACCGCGCGCGGCGCCCGTAACCAGGGCGACGTCGCCGGAGAGATCAAAACGGGGAAGTTGGCTGGTCATGAAACCGCCTGCCATAAACCTGTTTGGCGAAGAAGCAAGCTTCGTTATCAGTGTACATGGGCTCGGTTTTCGCCTTGAATTCCGGTAATATCCTTTCAACTTTATCCAGGAAGGTCGGCAGCTGGACGGCTGTTCTGAGCCCTGGCCGGCGTGGACGCAGGACAAGTTGAATCATATTCTTGCAGGTAACCCTGTAGCCGACAACAAAACCAGCGCCGCTCACCGCCCCAGCACGCGACAGCGTATTGCCTGGACACTATTGTCGGTTGTGGCGGGAACGGCCATGTGGGTCTACGTGCTGACCATGTGGCCCGCATCTTTGACGAAGCTTTCCGATCTGTATCCCCGCTGGTACGGCACGCGAGAACTGCTTCTTCATCACCGTGATCCCTACTCTCAGGGTGTAAGCCAGGACATTCAGTACTGGATATACGGGCGTCTAGCCACACCGGGCGAAGATCAGGGCCGTTTTGCCTACCCCGTCTATGTATCGTTTTTTCTGTGGCCCACTGTTTACTCTGATTTTGCTGCCGCCAATGCGGTGATGTTCTGGCTGCTGCTGGCGTTGGGCGCCGGCAGCATCGTCGCCTTTTCCAGGTTTGTGGGCTGGCCGCGCTCCAAATATGCTCTGACACTCGCGATGCTCTTATGCGTGTCCAGTTACCCTGTGCTATTTGCTTTGCGCCTGCGACAACTTTCACTGCTGATTGCTTTTCTGCTGGCAGCCTCACTGGTCCTTTTGGCTAAGGACAAGCTCGTGCTCGCGGGTCCGCTGCTGGCACTGGCAACCATCAAGCCCCAGCTCATGGTTTTGCTGGTGCCGTGGCTGTTTTTATGGACTTTGGCGAATTGGCGCCGCCGGCACTCCCTGTTTTGGTCATTCACTCTGTCTTGGGCGGTCCTGGCCGGGGTTTCTGAAATTCTGGTGCGCGGCTGGATACCTGAATTCCTGCGCTCGGTTTCAAGCTATGTCGGTTACACGCATGCTGGCTCAATACTGGATTTCCTGCTTAACGGCGAAATCGCGAAAGCTGCGGCCCTGTTCCTGGTCATAATTGTTGCCGTTCCCTGCTGGCGGCTTCGCTCGCGGGAGGCGAACTCGCGGGAGTTTGTGTTCTGCACCGCCCTGGTGCTGGCGATTACCCTGATCGTGATTCCTACCCTGGCGCCCCACGGTCAGATGCTCCTGATGCCGGGAGTTTTCCTGCTGATCCGTTTTGGGAACAGGATCTGGAAGGGAGCTCGCCTTGGCCGAGATGCTCTGATGGGCGCCGGTTTGATCGTAGGCTGGCCCTGGATAGGGGCGATTGGTTTCTCGCTTGTCGCCGCACTGGTTGGAATGGGGACCTCGCGGAAAATGTGGCTCGTTCCCGTCAGCACGGTCCCGCTTGCGCCACTGGCGGTAGCGCTGGCTCTGCTGCTATGCAGAAAGCCGATTCTAGCAACGCCAGCATCGCGGGCTACTTCGTCTTGATCACAGACCTGGTGAAACAATCTCCCTCGAGGCGGTAACGTTCGGCTGCCGGACGGCAATCGCCTGGTACAACCAAATGTACAGCACCAACCACGCCGGCGCCGTCCAGGTGTAGGCTGTCCCGGTTTCGCGAAAGAGCACAAACAAGACCATAAGCGCGCTGGCGCCCGCGTACGCTGCTACGGCTGGCCACCGCAACCACCCAGCGCGGCGCGCCAAAGGAGCCGCAACCTGCATGAGGGCAGGCAGGAGGACTACCTGGTCAAAAAGCCAGCCATATGAGGTCGTGACCAGCGACACCAGCAGTACCGCCGGCAACTGGGCGCTCCAATTCCAGGAACGGCGCCGGGTCCACCAGAAATACACCGCCCAGGCGCCTCCGAACAACGAGGGCACGAACTGCAACCAGGCGTGGTTAGCCCAGATCATGCGTAGCAACGTGCCGAGATTTGGACTGGGATTGCGCAACACGGATCCGCTGCCGGCCAGGTCAAGGTAATTGCGCCATATGCGTGGGTTGACCACCAGGGGCACAAGACTTGCCACGAATAACGTGGCAGCCGCGCCCGCCAGCAGCCTCCACCTTCGCCGTTGCACGCAGTCCAGCAGCAACACCACCCAGAACAGGTAAAGCAGTTGCGGCTTCACCGCGATCAGCAGGGTCGCGGCGCCGGCCAGCAGCGGGTGCGTCGCCTGATAATGGAGAAAGAGCGTGATTCCCAGCAGAATCAGGGGACCGATCTGGCCCAATCCAAGGGCAGTGAGCAGAGGGAAGAAAGTGGCGGCCAGCAGCCATCCCAGCCAGCGCCGCCGCGGCTCGCCACCGTATTCGCGCCACAGGCAATCAGCGCAGGCGAAAACTATGGCCAAGCTCAGCAAAAGCCAGAGGGTGCTGGCCTGGCCATAAGACAGCGCCCCAAAGGGCAGGATCAAAGGCAGCGTCCAGGGCGGGTTCCACATGAGGAGAGGCTGCTTGCCGGCAAAACCGGTGCTGACTTCGGCGATCAGAATAGCGGAGGGAGAGTAGGGATCACCGCCCGCCAGCAAGACCCGAGCCGCTGCCCAGTACTCCATGAAATCGTTGTGCAGAGGCGCGCTGCCGACAACGCTGACACTGACCAGCAGCAGCGCGAATGCGACGGTCAAGAGAAGAATCCTGGCCGGGAGCTTGCGGGGCGCCTTTGGGACTTGATCCATAGGCTGCTTAAAAGCAGTGAGACACATGCCTCAAGAGCGGTCTGGTCCGGCGCAAGCGGCTCCGGGAACGTGCCCGGCAACAGCAGCGAGCAACACTGCGCCGATGACCAGGAAATAATAGTTCACAAAAGCCTGCTTATTGAGGCAGAAGAAAATCAGCGTGACCAGGGCAAATCCGCCCGCAAAGGAATGGGTTTGCCTGTGCATCCGGAGCAGGCTCCAGACGGTAGCCGCCGCGGTGGCGATAATGACCACGACTTGCGAAATGCGCGGCAAACCTATCCTGGCGGCCAGGACGGAAAAGCTTAAAGCGTCAGGCCGAAAGGGCTGGATGAGTTGCCACATAACGACGTCCCGCCAGAAATCGTGAAAGTTCCACAAAGCGAAAGGAACGGTTACCGCCGCGGCACAAAGCAGGCTGGGCGCCAACAAGCGCAGATAAGACTTCCAAGCGAAACGCGGGAGGAGCAAGGCGGCAAGGGGGATCGCCAGTACTGTGTACTGTTTGGAAGCGAAAAACAGCCCCAGAGCTACCCCGAGCCAGCGACTGCGGCGCAGCGCGGCCAGGCAGGTCCAGCACAGCATGAGCAATACCAGGGGTTCTGTCCAGCCGCGGGATAAGACGTAAAACGTTACCGGGCTAAGCAGCAGCAATGCCACTGCAATCAAGGTGACGCGGTTGAATCGAATCCGCAGCAGCAGCGCCGCCGTCAAAACCAGCGCCATGATGTAGGTATAGCGTAAATCACCCAGCAGGTATCCGGGCAGTATCGCCAGGAGGCTGAGCGGCGGATATTGAAAGCCGAAGTCCACTCGGCCGTCCTTCACCACGCCTGGCCCATAGAAAAACCACGACTCGCGTCCATAGAGGTTCTGGTGGGTGATGCTGTAGGGGTTGATACCGTGAAGCAGGGCCGCGGCAGCGTCCCGTTGAAAAAGGTATACGTCCACCCTTTCGGGAGGGGTCGAGCGCAGGATGGCAAGGCCCAACCCGATGTGCAGCAGGAATATCAGAACCAGTGCCAGCCACATCCGCCTCCCGGCAGTTGCAGCCGGCAAGGATACGGCGGTGGTGGGAGGGGAAAGAGCCCACCCACAGGCCAAAACCGCCAGCCCTACCAGTACCAGGGCGGCCGGACTGTAAGTGCCCA
>DATGGJ010000312.1:0-27533 GCA_035308585.1 Terriglobales bacterium | reverse complement strand
TCGTCCTTGCTCCAGAGCGCGGTAAGCGGGCCGTTAAATTCCGTTGCCGTTCCCACCGGAGCCGGCTCACGGTCCATGACCTCATAGGCGCGCAAGCTATCGCCCGTTTGGGTTCTTGCGGAGGCCAGAATCTGCCATCCTGAACCGCAGCCGCTCTTCACCCCCGCGATGTCGCTGCCCCACGGCAGCTTTGCCGTCACATCATTGATTCCGTCCACCAGGTGCACCGAACCATCCACCGCCGCCAGCGTCCACAGCACATATTGCGCGCGCGGAAGCGCCGCCGCCGAATAGAAAGCGGGAAACGTGTTCTGCTTGCCGATTCCCGGCGCCACCACGCCGGTGAAAAAATTTCGTGCCGGTGAAAAGAAGCCGCGCACTCCCGCAGAACCCGTACCCAGCGGCCAGGGATCGTCGGCTTCATGGCAGGCCATGCTCAACGGCGAACTCAGCACCGCCTCGCACGCCACTCCCGGCAGATACACGTCAAACAAATGCTCGCTGTTGAAGACAATCCGCCCGCGCAGATCGCGCGGCCAGGGACGCTCGTGCGTGACGGGAAACGCCTGCTCCGGCCGCCACTGCCCGCGCTGCCCGCTGAAAAGCGTGACCTTATCAGCATCCAGAACCAACAGGTGTTCCGGATTGCCGCCCGGCAGGACGGTGGCATCCAGGATGGGAGCATCCTGCGACCACAACAGGGTGCGGTGGATGCTTAACGGCGAACTGGGACCGAAGCTGCCGGCCACGGGTGCGCCCGGAACTGAAACCATGAGCACCTTCTCGTCCCCCGCAGCCTGCCGCACTTGGGCAATCCATAAATAGTTCTGCAGGTTTTCCGAAAACGTAATCCGCACCGTAGCTGCTTGGCCGCTTGCCAGCACCTGAACCCCCAGCGTCCCCAGTTCGGAAACCAGGGCGCCGCGCGCCTGTTCTATCTCCGCCGGTCTGAGCGAAGAGCGATTGTTGACCTCCAGCGCAACCACGCCCGGCCCGGTCACCGCCGCAATTTTTTGTGCCAGGGAGCGGGCGGGCGTCCCCCAATCGGCCGCCAGTGCAACCGGAACTGCGAGGAGCAGTCCGATGGCCACGCCGAGCATCAGCGGCTTGCCGATTCGCAGGAACATGTGTGGATGCAGCGAATTATAAACCGCCATGTTCCCCTCCCCTGTTCCTGCGGGATTGTTGCCGGGCGGCCCTCCGCCCTGGCCCTCGAGGCCGCCCAGCCAAACTCCGTTACTGGTTGGGCGGGTCATCCGGCGGCGCCGGCGCGGCATGGCTACCCATGCTCAACCCGCGCAGCAGGTCATTGGCAAACATGAACTTGCCGTCAGCCGGGACCACCATGATCTGCAGCTTGTCCGACAGCTTTTCCGCGATGATTTTATTGATGAGCAGTGGATTCTGTTTCAGCACCGCGCCTTCGCTCTGCATTCGTTGCGTGTCCGCCGCCGCCGTTAAGCGAATGCGCTCCGCCTCAGCCTCGGCCAGCAGCTTGCGCCGTTCCATCTCCGCCTTGCTGTCAATCACCTTGGCTTGCGCGTTCGCCTCCGCGCCCTGAACCGTGGCCTCCTTGCGCGCCTGCGACTCCAGCCTGGTCTGCTCGATCTGCTGCTTCTTCAGCGGCAGCAGGTACTTCATGGCGTCCGCCTCGCCTTTGGCCTGCAGCACCCGCACCTGCGCCTGCCCTTCCGCCTGCTTCACCTGTTGCGCCTTCACCGCCTCCGCTTCCAGTTCCGCGATTCGCACCTGCTTCTGCTGAATGTCCGTCTCCACCCCCATGCGGTCGTTCTGCTGTTCCTTCAGCAACAAGTCCTCAAGCCCTTTGGCGTACTCCGGCGGCAACTGGATGTCGCGCAGCATCACTTCCTTGACCACGATTCCATCCGCCCCTAGCTTGCGCGCGATTTCTTCCGCCGCGCGCTCCCGCACCTCCTCCCGCTTGCTGGCGAACACCTCCCGCACCGTGTAGTTGGGCACCAGCTCGCGCCAGGTGCTGGCTACCACCGGCGGCACCAGTTCCTTTTCCACCGGTTGCGGAAGGTTGTTGAGAATGTAATCCAGCCGGCCTGAATCCAGGCGATAACGCACCGTTATGGCCAACCCCAGGGTCAGCCCTTCCTTGGCTTGCACCTTCATCAGCTCGGGCGCAGCCGTGCCCACCGCTGTTTTAACCGCCGCGTGGTCTTCCAGCATGCCCGTGGTAAATAACTGGTCGCGCGTGTCGAACAGCGCCACCCTGTCCACAAAAGGACGGACCACGTGCGCCCCGGGATAGAGCGTCCCCGGCAGCGTCCCCGAGAGCTGGCTCACGCGCACTCCGCCCATGCCCGCCGGCACCACCACCAGGCTCACGGCCAGCAAAATGGGCGCCCAGGCCAGCAGCGCCAGTGCCAGGGTCACGCGCCAGCGAACTTCGCGCTCTTCCGGCGCCGTCTGCCCCGGCTGCAACTGCGCCAGCGCCCGCCGCGCCATCGCCATCAGGTAAAGGTCATATCCCAGAACCGCCGCCGCCGACCCGAACATCGCGATCCCGACCGCCATCAGCACATACTTAATCAGCAACATACTCTTCCTCCTTCCGCCTTTGCTCTGACCTCTGCGCGTGGGCCCGCGCGAACATCAGCCGAAACATCCCGCCCACCAGCATCTCTTCCACCAGCAGCGCGACGGCCAGCGAAAACGTCACCCCCGCCACCGCGAACAGCGCCATCATTGCGTTTTCCATTGCATCCTCCCTCACTGACCTGCCGCCGCTGGCGCCGCGGCTGAAGCCCGCACGGACGCCGCCTCGCCGCCGAACACCCGCGCCGTCTCCGCGTCACGTTCGGCGTGGATTTCCACCAGGTCGCCTATCCGCACCAGTTCGAAAAAATGGCTGATGTCGCGATTGCTCATGCGAATGCATCCGTGCGAAGCCGCGCGCCCGATGGAGCGCGGTTCATTCGTGCCATGGATGCCATAGCCTTTGCGGTTCAAGCCCACCCAGCGGGTCCCGATCGGACTGTTCTCACCCGCGGGTATCACCAGGTGCGGGTGGTAGTAGGTGGGGTTCGTGATGCGGTTGACGATCTCGAATTCGCCGCTTGGGCTCGGGCTGATGGATGACCCGACCGCCACGCGATAAACTTTCACCACCTTGCCGTCTTCCAGCAGCGCCAGCTTGCGGTCGGCAATGCTGACCAGCACCACCCGCTTCTTCGCTATCGCGGTCGGCGTCACTGTCGCGTCGGTTCCTGCGATGGTCTGCGATGAACCTGGCACCATCATCAGCGCCATCAAAGCCACGAAGATCAGAACCTTTTCCGCTGCCCTCTTGATTTGCCGCCGCCTAATGCCGCTCATCTTCGCCCCCTGCTTCTGACCTGCAGGCACAGGAATCGCAAGGGCGATGCCGTTCGTAGCTCCTTACTAGTCAGCAACTTAGGCGGGCTCTTTGGCGAGGAAATGTGGCCTGATCAACACACCGTGTCCGGCCAGACACGGGGCAGCGGGGATTGTTTTGAGGACTTGGGCTGCTTTCAGCGCTTTAGACTGCTTTCAACCCTTCAGATAAGGAAGGAGTTCCTTGAAAGAGGAGGTGCCGGAGGAGCGTAGCAATTCATAGATCATCATCTCCGTGGAGGAGATGACGGCGCCGGCGTCGCGCATTCTGAGCAGCCCCATCTTCCAGTTCCACTCCGCCCGTGAGCTCACCGCATCCGAGGCGACGTGCACAATGTACCCCTGCTGCAGCGCCCCAAGCGCAGTCTGCATCACGCAGATGTGAGTCTCCATTCCGCAGAGCAGAACGGTATTGCGGCGGCCAGGGTGAGCTTTCAGGGCGGCAGTGAATTCCTTGCTCCCGAAGCAGGAGAATTCCAGCTTGTCCAGGGGACGGGATTCGGGCAGCAAGGAGGCAATCTCCGGAACCACTTTGCCTAATCCTTTGCAGTACTGGGTTGTCAGCAGCGTGGGAATGTGCAGAATTCCCGCCAGCCGGATGAGGAGCTGCGAGTTGCGCACCAGGCGCTCCTTTTCGAAGATGGGCGGCAGCAGCTTTTCCTGAATGTCCACCACCACCAGGGCGCATTGGTCGGCAACCAGCGGCCGGCGGGCAGCTTCGCTGAGCTCAGAAGGTGTGTTGATGGTTTCCAGTGTGCTGCTCATGGCTGCTCCTGTTTATGCGCGTCAATGGCGCGCTTGTCCTGGCTATCCTCTGGGTGCTTATGATTTTAGCGCTTCGGGCACAGGTTTATGTAAGAGCGCTCCCGCGGCTCAAGCGGCCTCCCCAGCAACCTTGGCCAGCCCGCGACCGTACATCCTGCCTATCGCAGGAGCAATCTAAATAACGGACTAAAACGGAGAATGCGGGGTATGCACGTTTGCCGTTCGCGGCTGGAGAGAGAATTGTTGTTTCCACGATGGGGCCTGTAACTCGGCCCAGCCGAACCACCTAGCTGATATTTCTTGAACTTGTTCCCCGGCGGGAGGCTGGCTGAGAGTTGATGGGAAAGGTTAATACCCAATCCCACAGGCGCCCTGCCTAGGCAAACTGCGCCCTGAAAGGAGATGGGCCGGTGTTTGAGGATAGCCTTATTGAATCGACGAACCGGATCAAGACCAGCCGTGGCAAAGCTACGGTAGTGTCGTTCATCATTCAGATCGCGATTGTGAGTTTCCTGGTTCTGATACCGCTGATCTTTGTGGAGGCATTACCGGCAAAACAAATGGTGACCGAGCTGGCGGCGCCGCCGCCACCGCCGCCTCCACCTCCACCGGCTGCGGCAGCCGTAGCCAAAGCGGCGCCGGTCGTGAAGGAGCAGCTCAATCCTAATGAGTTGCACACGCCCACAAAGATTCCAAAGCAGATTGTGAAGACACAGGAGGTGGCTTCGGCAGCAGCGCCCTCGAACGCTCCCCCGGCTATGGGCGGGGTGGTTGGCGGCGTGCCCGGGGGCGTCGCCGGCGGCCAGGTGGGCGGCGTGCTGGGAGGCGTGCTCAACTCACCGGTGGCTGTGCCCAAGGTTACGTTGAAGCGAGTGCGGGTTTCGCAGGGCGTCTCACAGGGCTTGCTCACTCACAAGGTGGACCCGCAGTACCCGCCGTTGGCGAAACAGGCTCACATTCAAGGTACGGTGGTGCTGCACGCCGTCATCGGCAAGGATGGCCACGTGCAGGGGCTGCAGGTGGTAAGCGGACACCCGATGCTATCGGCGGCCGCCATCAGCGCCGTGAAGCAATGGCGATACAAGCCGTACATGTTGAATGGTCAGCCGGTCGAAATTGATACCAACATAACGGTGAACTTCACACTGGCCGGAGCATAGTGCTCTGCGAAACGCGGACGGGTGGCCAAACGGCCACCCGTTTTTTTCTGAAACCGAGCTGATCTGAAATCGGATGGCAACCCCGCCCGGCAGCGCCGGTTCTTTAACAACGTAGCGCTTTCATAGCTGTGGGGGGTTTTCATGCTGAAAGACCTGCTCGACCGTTGGCCGGTAATTCGACAGATCCGCACTGGAGCCGACGGAACCGGCCCCGAGGCCTGGTCGGAGCACACCCGAAACCTTGTTCCTAAGATTGAAGAAGCCCAGGTAACGCGCTCTATCTGCCCTTACTGCGGGGTGGGATGCGGGCAGCTCATTTTTCACAAAGACGGCAGGATGATTTCCGTGGAAGGCGACCCGGATTCGCCCATCTCGCGAGGGCATCTCTGCCCCAAAGGCGCCAATACCTTTGAATTGCATACCCATCGCGGAAGGTTGACCAAGGTGCGCTATCGTGCGCCTTACTCCACCGAGTGGCAGGAACTCGACCTGGAAACAGCCATGGACATGGTTGCCGAACGGGTGTGGGAAAGCCGCGAGCACAGCTTCGTGGAGAAAAAAGACGGCGAGGTGGTGGCACACACGAAAGCCATTTGCCACCTGGGCGGGGCAACGCTGGACAATGAAGAGAATTACCTGATCAAGAAGCTGTTCAGCGGCGGTCTGGGCATGGTGGGCATCAGCAATCAGGCACGAATATGACACAGCTCGACGGTGCCCGGTCTGGGCACCTCATTCGGACGCGGCGGGGCCACCACCGCCCAGCAGGACCTGAGCAACGCGGACACCATCCTGATCATGGGCTCGAACATGGCAGAGAACCACCCCGTGGGCTTCCAGTGGGTAATCGAAGCGCGCGAGCGCGGGGCGAAGATTATCCACGTGGACCCGCGATTTACGCGCACTTCAGCCATGGCGGACATCTGGGTGCCGCTGCGGGCGGGCACGGATATCCTGTTTCTGGGCGGGCTGATCAACTATGTCCTGCAGAACGACAAATATTTCCGCGAGTACGTAACTCACTACACCAACGCCCCCACCATCATCAATGACCAGTTCAAGGACACGGAGGATTTGGGCGGGGTTTTCTCCGGCTTCAATGCGGAAGAGCAGGAGTACGATCCCGCGACCTGGCTATATGCCGGGTCAGAAATCAAAGAAGCCGATTCTGGAGCCACACACATGGCTTCCAGCGGTGGGCACGCCTTGCGCGGCTCGCCGGGCGGGGGACACGGACACGACCGCGGCGGCGAAGTGGGAAAAGAGAGTGAACACCAGGAAGATACAACTCTGCAGAATGCCAACTGCGTGTTTCAGCTATTGAAAAAGCACTTCGCCCGCTACACGCCGGAGATGATCGAGCGCTACTGCGGAATCCCGCAGAACGTATTTCTCAAAACCGCGGAGGCGTTTGCCAACGCGTCCGGGCCGGACAAGACGGCGGCCATCTGCTACGCCGTGGGCTGGACGCAGCATTCTAAGGGCGTGCAGATCATACGCTCGGCGGCCATCCTGCAATTGCTGCTGGGGAACATCGGGCGGCCGGGCGGCGGAATTCTGGCGCTGCGCGGGCACGCTTCCATCCAGGGCTCCACCGACATACCGACCCTCTACGACATCCTGCCGGGCTATTTGCCCATGCCCTACTTCGAATCGGATTCGCACCGCTTCCAGCAGTATGTGAGCAAGCACAGCAGCAAGGTGGGGCTGTGGGCGAATTTCGACAAATACATTATCAGCCTGCTCAAGGCCTGGTACGGAGACGCGGCGCAGGAAGGCAATGACTGGGGCTTCGACTGGCTGCCGCGAGTAACCGGCGACCATTCTCACTTTGGGTACTGGCTGGAAATGATGGACGGCAAAGTGGAAGGCTTGTTCGTCATGGGCCAGAACCCGGCGGTAGGCGCTCCCAACGGCCGGTTGGAGCGCAAGGCGCTGGCCAAGTTGAAATGGCTGGTGGTACGCGACATGGTGGAGACGGAGACGGCCTCCTTCTGGTACGACTCGCCGGAAGTGGAACGCGGGGAGCTGAGCCCGGAGAAGATCGGCACCGAAGTGTTTCTCTTCCCTGCCGCAGGGCAGGGCGAAAAGGACGGAACCTTCACCAATACACAGCGCATGTTGCAGTGGCACAACAAGGCAGTGGACCCGCCAGGCGATGCGCGCAGCGAGACCTGGTTCATGTATCACCTGGGACGGCGGCTGAAAGGCCGGGCGGCCAGGTCGGCGCGCGAGCGCGATGCCGGGCTGCGGGCTCTGACCTGGGACTATTCCACGCATGGGAAACATGCCGAGCCCAATGTGGAAGAGGTTCTAGCCGAGATCAACGGCTACACCGTGGCTGACCGCAAGCTGGTGGAGAACTTTGACAGCCTGCGCAACGACGGCTCGACCGCGTGCGGCTGCTGGATTTATTCCGGGGTGATGCCGCAGCACGGGGAAAATAAAGCCAACAAACGCGAACCCAAGGGGTTGCTGGGACATGGCTGGGGCTTCGCCTGGCCCAAGGACACGCGCATCATCTATAACCGGGCGTCCGCCCGTCCCGATGGCAAGCCGTGGAGCGAGCGCAAGAAGCTGGTGTGGTGGGACCAGGAGAAGAAGCAGTGGACGGGCACGGACACGCCCGACTTCCCTAAAACGAAGGCGCCCAGCGACCCCGAAGATGTCAAAAGCAAGACCGGCCTGGAGGCGCTGGCGGGCGACAAGCCGTTCATCCTGCATCCCGATGGGCTGGGATGGATTTGGGTGAGCAGCGGGCTGAAAGATGGGCCGCTGCCCACCCACTACGAAGCACTGGAATCGCCGATTCGCAACCCGCTGTATCCGGAGCACACAAGCAATCCGCCGGCCAAGAAAAAAGAGAGCGCGGAGAATCCTTATGCCTTCTCGCCGGGGGACGCGCGCTTCCCCTGCGTGCTCACCACCTATCGTTTGACCGAGCATCACACGGCCGGCGGCATGACACGGACGCTCTCGCATCTGGCGGAGCTGCAACCGGAGTTGTTTACTGAGATTTCACCCGAACTGGCCGCCGACGCCGGGCTGGAGCACGGTGGCTGGGCGACCATCACCACCCCGCGCGGAATCATCGAGGCGCGCGTAATGGTAACCCCGCGCATGCGGCCAATGTGGGTGGAGGGCCGCACCGTGCACCAGGTCGGCCTGCCTTATCACTGGGGCTACAAGGGAATGGTAAAGGGCGATGTGATCAACGACCTGCTGGCCATTTCCGAGGAGCCAAACGTGCGCATTATGGAAACCAAAGCGCTGGTGTGCAACATCCAGCCCGGACGCCGCTCGCAAGGTGAGGCCGCGCTGGACGAACTGCAGGCGCAGATGCGGAGGACGGCATGAGCGCCAACATCCCCGATTTTTCCTTGCCTGGCTCGCAACCGCGGATCACCGCCTTCCTGACTGATTCCACCCTATGCATCGGCTGCAAAGCTTGCGAGGTGGCCTGCAAGGAATGGAACGGCGTGGCCGAAGACGGGCTGAACTGGAGCGGGTTTTCCTACGACAACACGGGCGCCGTAAGCGCTTCCACCTGGCGGCATGTGAAGTTCGTCGAGGACGAGCCGCAGCCCGGATTCGGCGGCGCCGCGGGGGAAGTGAACTCCTGGAGTTTTTCTTCCGACGTATGCAAGCACTGCGAGCAGGCGGGCTGCCTCGAAGCTTGCCCTACCGGCTCCATTGTGCGCACCGAGTTCGGCGGCGTGTATGTTCAGCCTGACGTGTGCAACGGGTGCTCCTATTGCGTAGTCTCTTGCCCGTTCGGGGTAATTCAGAAGAACGATTCGGACGGCCGCGCCTTCAAGTGCACCTTCTGCTACGACCGGCAAAAGGCAGGTCTGCCGCCGGCCTGCGCCAAGGCCTGCCCTACCGAATCCATAAAATTCGGGGAACTCAACGAGCTTCGCCTGGTGGCCCAGGAGCGGGTCCAGGAACTGCACAGCCGGGGCGTGCACGACGCGCAAGTTTACGACCCGCAGCAGACCAGCGTGGAGGGCATTCACGCGTTCTTCCTGGTGCGAGGCGATCCCCGAACCTACAACCTGCCACCGCAGCCGGAAGTGCCAACCATTTACCTGAAGGCGGCCTGGCGGGCAGCCGCATTCGGTTCGGCCGCGCTGGTGGCAGGTTCGCTGCTGGCCTTCTTTGCCAGCCCCAGGGGCAGTGCCCGCGCCAAATCCTCAAGCAGGAGACATCGCCGATGAGCGCGGAAGCCTTACCGCCGGAGTCCGCACCAAGCCCCCACCGTGCCAGCGAAGCCCGCCTGCTGCAACTGCGGCGCCAAGCCGAGACGCGCGGGCGGGTGGAGGGCGTGGGTGTGCATCCGCCGGGAGCGCCCTTCCCCAAAGCCTCGCCTGATGCCGGCTATTACGGCATCCCCATGCTGAAAGAGCCGCAGTGGAAATGGGAAGTGCCTCTCTACTTTTTTGTCGGCGGCGCGGCGGGGTCGGCGGCGGTGATTGGCGCCATGGCCAGCTGGGTAGGCCGCGACCCGGAACTGCGGCGCAGTGCCCGGCTGGTGGCCGCCTCCGGGGGACTTATTTCGACCGGGCTTTTGGTGGCGGACCTGGGGCGCCCGGCGCGCTTTCTCAACATGTTGCGCGTATTCAAGAAACAGAGCGCCATGTCCCTCGGCGCCTGGACCCTGGCGGGGTTCAGCACGTTCTCCGGAGCGACTGCTTTCGCCGAGCTGGTAGCCGAGCATTTCGATTTTGCTCCGATACGAGTGCTGGGCCACATTTCGGAGGCATTCTCCGCCGCGCTCGGACTTCCCTTCCACAACTATACCGGGGTGCTGATTGGGGCCACAGCCATACCGGTATGGAACCGCAACATTACTATGCTGCCGATTCATTTCGGCATGTCGGGCCTGAACTCAGCTGTAGCGATTCTGGAACTGCTGGGGCATGATAGTCCCGCGTTGAACCTTCTGGGAATTGGCGCGTCGGGGTTCGAAACCTACGAAGGTTTGCACCTTGAGCAGCGGCCAGAAGCGGCGCTGGAGCCGCTGAAACACGGGCTCAGCGGGTGGATTACACGCCTGGGGGGCGTCTTCTCCGGGCCGGTGCCGCTGGGCCTGAGGTTGGCGGCGCAGATCAGCCGCTCTCGCAGGATGCGCCGTGCGGCGTGCTGGTCGGCCATTGCCGGCTCCCTGCTGACGCGCTATGGCTGGATGCAGGCGGGGAAAGCTTCGGCGCGGGATTGGCGGCTGCCGCTGGAAATCTCCCCATCCGCGCCGGAAACGGCGGACCTGCAGTCGAAATCGCAGGTTCCACAGGTGCGCGGATTGAAGAGGGCGTAAGGGTTAAAGCGTGAATGCGGCGCGGGCGGCCCTGGCCCGCGAACATCATGCTCGAGCCGTCCAGCTCTATTGCGGTTGCACTTGCCCCCCAAACAAACGGTGTTTAATCACCACCACCGTGCCGGCAACGGCGCAGGCGCCGGCCAGCAGCAGCACCAGACCAGCGTGAACGCTGCGCGCCTCTGCAATCTGCCCTACAGCCCAGGGAAACATGGCGCCCCCGGCCAGGCCTAGCGCGAAGATCACGCCGAATACGCTACCGGCGTAGCGCTGGTAGCGGTCCCCGATCATGGCCAGACTGGTGGGGTAAATGGGGGAGAGGGCAAAGCCGGTGAAGCAAACAGCGGCCGCCAGCAGCGGAACTGAGCGGGCACCCAGCAAAATGGCGCAGCCGGCCATCGCACCCAGAGCGCTGAGCAACACCAGTTGCACATCGCGAAAATAGCGCAGCAGGCGGGTGGCGGAAAGCCGGCCGAACATCAGGCCAGCCCAGTAGCCGGCCAGAACCCAGGTGGCTAAGCGGGCGGTCGCCCCGGCATTACCCAGGTAGGTGGAAGTCCAGCCCGCCAGTGCCGCTTCGTTGCCCGACTCCAAAAACAAAAGAGTCGCGAACAGGAGCAGCCCGGGATAGCGGACCACTTTAACCACTTCGCGCCAGGCTATGCCGTGTCCTTCGCGCGCGGCAGGAAATGGCAGCAGGGCGTAGGCGACAGCACCAATGGCGGGAAGAATGGCGGTAAAAAACAGCAACCGCGGCATGGGCAGCAGGCTGGTGATGCCGGCGGCGAGCAGGGGAATAAACAGCGCGCCAAATCCATAAAAGATGCCCAGCAGGTTGGGCATGGGCCCGCGGTTGCCTTCGTACAGTTCAGACGTGAGGACGTTGCATGAGGTGTTCAGACCCCCTCCCCCCAGCCCAATCACCAGAGAGGCGATGCTCGCGGAAAGCATGGAATGTGCCGCCGCGAACTCGAGCAGGGCCAGGGTCACCAGCACCGCGGAAACCAGCAGCACCAGCTTGTTGCCGAAGCGGTCAATCAGCGGCCCTACCGCGACGGTGGCGAAGCAAACGCCGGCGAACAACAGCAGGAACAGGTCGCCCTGCTGGGCCAGGTTCACGCCCAGTCGCTCGCGCATGGCAGGCAGGCCGAACAGGGTGCCCAGCAGCGCCAGCACCACGCCAAAAATGAACATTCCGGCGCAGGCCGCGGCAAACAACCGGGCGCGTTGTCGGCCTTTCAGCATGATTACCGTTTCAGCGACCGCTCGTAGGCCGCATAGACCTGGTGGTTGTTATCCGCGGGAATGCCCGGCACGTTGGGGGAGACAAACACCGGAGGTTTCAGGCCGCGCCGGGCGAGTTCGCCGGCAACCTGGGCCACCAGAGCCATGGCGATGGTAACGATAGCCACGGTGGAACCAGCTGCCACCGGCGCCTTCCAGCCCTCGATGTTTACCAGCGCGTCCTGGGCAGGCACGCAGTTATCAATCACCAGTTCGACTACTTCACTGAGCTTCTTGCCGCTGGAGTGGGTGGCCGCGCGCTGCCGCTGGTTGTCCATGGATGTCACCGCTATGGTGCGCAAGCCGCGACGGGCGGCTTCCATCGCCACCTCGATCACCACGGCGTTAAGGCCGCCATGGGAGAAGACCAGCATGACATCGCCGGAGCGGATGGGCTCGTTTTCCAGCAGCAGGGGCGCATAGCCTTCCCGGCGCTCCAGCCAAAGCAGCCCCTGCGTGCCGCCCGAGCCCAGCACGTTGGTCCACATGAGGCGCGCGTCCATGAGCGGACGAAATCCGGGAAAGCTGCCATAACGGGGAAAGATGTCGAGTACGGGGATCACGGAGTGTCCGCTGCCGAACAGGTGGACCAGGCCGCCGCCGGCAATAGATTCCGCCATGGTTGCAGCGGCACGGGCGATGCTTTCGGCCTGCGTGTTCCAGATCTTGTTCAGAACTTCCGAGATGCGGTCGCGATATTGGTAGAGACTCATAATGTTTACGATTGACGATTGGTGACTGACGGCTGTTTTCGTTTCGCGCCCATGAGCGCCAGGCGAGCGGCGCCCAGCAGATTGGCATCGTTGCCCAGGCGGCTGAGTTTGATCTGCACCTGACGGGCGGCCAGGGGCTGGCAACGCGCCAGCGCAGTTTCCTTCAGGGTATCGAAGAAAAGGTCGGCGGCGGCAATCATTCCGCCGCTCACGATCACCACCTGGGGATCAAACAGGCTGATGATATTGGCCACGGCCAAGCCCAGCAGCTTGCCCATGCGCTGAAAAATCTGCCGCGCAAAGGGGTCGTGCTCGCGAGCCAAGCGGGCAATTGCTTCCGCGGTCAACTCCTTCGCCGACAGCGCTGCCAGTTTTCCGCCGAAGCCCGCCTCGATGCCGTTGGCCGCCGCTCGCACCAGCGCCGGGCCGCAGGCAAACGCTTCCAGGCCACCGTGGCGCCGGACTTCATCGCCATCCGCTTCGGAAACAGCCATCCAGCCCGCGCAACCGGAGAGTTCGTGCGCGCCGCGCAGCACCTCTCCCCCGCTGAGGATTCCGGCGCCGATGCCGGTGCCCACCACCAGGACCACAACGTCGCATTTGCCGCGCGCCCCGCCCCGCCACGCCTCTCCCAACACGGCGGCGTTGCGGTCGCTTTCCACCCGCACCGCAACCTGCAGCCGTTTACGCAATAGATGTTCCAGCGGCACCTTTTCCCATCCCGGAAGGTTGGGCGCCCATACCGTATGGTTGCGGCGCACCAGGCCGGGCACGGCAATGCCCGCGGCGCGAATCTTGAACTTGCCTGACACCTCCCGCGCCGCCCGGCAAATCTGCTCTACAGGCGCCAGGGTGGAAGACGCGTCCACCGCCTCGGTTTTGCGGGCCAGGAACTTGCCCTCCGAAGTAAGCAGCGCCGCGGCCAGCTTCGTCCCTCCCAGATCGGCGGCAAAGATGGCGTGCGGCATGGGTGGTGCGATTGTAACGGAAGCACTTAGCAGTTGGCATTTGGTCTGTGCAGCGGACAGGGTGCCTGCAGGCCGGATGTTGACAGGAACAGCGCTTCGGCTTCTATTGATAGGGACTTATGACCGTCTCCGTGCCCCGATCCGCTGCTCGCGCGCCCGAGAACTTCCTGGGGCGATATTTCGGACTGGAGCGGGCCGGCACCACCCTGGGGCGGGAGGTCACGGCGGGCGTGACCACCTTTGTGACCATGTCCTACATCATCGTGGTCAACCCAGCGGTGCTGCAATCCGCCGGCATCCCCGCTCAGCCCGCCATGGTAGCCACCATCGTGACCGCCATTTTCGGCACGCTGTTGATGGGTCTGTACGCCAACCGGCCGTTCGCCATCGCCCCCTACATGGGGGAAAACGCCTTCATCGCCTTCACCGTGGTGCAGGTGCTGGGCTATAGCTGGCAGGCGGCGCTGGCCTCCGTGTTCATTGCGGGAGTTCTGTTTCTGCTGCTGACCCTCGTCAAGCTGCGGCAATGGCTGGTGGACGCCATCCCTTCGGCGCTGCGCTACAGCTTCGCGGTGGGCATCGGCCTGTTTCTGACCTTCGTGGGACTGAATGAAACCGGCATCGTGATGTTGGGCACGCAAGGCGCGCCGGTGCGCACCGGCCATGTGACCTCCGCTCCGGTGCTGGTCGCCATCTTTGGTTTTGTACTGATGGCGGTGCTGATGATCCGGCGCTTCCCCGGCGCCATCCTGGTGGGCATTGTGACCACGGCCCTGCTGGCCTTTGCGGTCAAGGTGGCGCCCCCACCCCAGGGTTG
This sequence comes from Terriglobales bacterium, assembly GCA_035308585.1. Taxonomy (GTDB): domain Bacteria; phylum Acidobacteriota; class Terriglobia; order Terriglobales; family Acidobacteriaceae; genus JAICWP01. Next base: position 13,128 of record DATGGJ010000312.1, on the reverse strand, counting down.
GCTCAGCCTGCCGCCAAGTCTGTCGCCGGTTCTGTTCAAGCTGGATTTGAGGCAGGCGTGGAGCTGGGGATTCTTCCCCGTAGTGCTCACTATTTTCGTCATGGCGTTCGTGGACACCATGGGAACTCTGATTGGCGTTTCGGCCCGAGCCGGGTTTCTTGACGAGAATGGCAACCTGCCACAGATTGAGCGCCCCATGATCGCCGACGCTCTCTCCACCACTTTCGCGGCCCTGGTGGGAACGACCACCTCAGGCGCTTTTATCGAGTCGGCCACCGGAGTGGAGGCGGGCGGCCGAACCGGGCTGACTGCGGTGGTCACGGCGGGGTGCTTCGCCGGGACGCTCTTCTTCTCGCCCTTCGTAGCCGCCATCCCGCCCCAGGCCTACGGAACGGCGCTGATTGTGGTGGGCCTGTTGATGCTCGCTCCCATCACCAAGATCCGCTTCGATGACTTCACCGAACTAATTCCAGCCTTTGCCGTGGTAGCCTTGATGAGCTTCACCTACAACATCGGCGTGGGCATTACCGCCGGCTTCGTGCTCTACCCTTTTTGCAAGCTGGTGGCGGGGCGCTTCCGGGAGGTCAAGCCGGGATTGTGGGTGCTGGCGGGGCTGTCGCTTCTATTTTTTATTTTTTACCCTTACACCTGATGATTCGCTTCGGCATACTGGGATTCGGGCTGCACGCGGTGAAACGGCTGATGCCGGGCTTCGCCGAAGCCAGGCGCTGCAAAGTGAGCGCGCTCAGCCGGCGCAAGCTGGAGGAAGCGCGAGCCTCGGCCAAGAAATTCGGCATCCCGCTGGCCTTCGATTCCGCCGAGGAGCTGTGCAAATCCAAAGAGGTGGATGCGGTGTTCGTGGCCACCCCCAACGCCAGCCACCTGGCCGACGTGCTGCTGGCCTTGAAGCACGGCAAGCCGGTGCTGGTGGAAAAGCCCATGGGCATGAACGCCGCCGAATGCAAGAAGATGGTGGAAGCGGCGCACAAAGCCAGGCTGCCGCTGGGCGTGGCCCAGGTGTTCCGATTTGAGGACAGCACGGCGCGGCTCCGGGAACGGGTTGCCTCCCACGAACTGGGCAAGATTACTTTCGCGCGCAGCGAGTTTTCCTACCCCGGGCGGAACCACGCGCGCGTCTGGCTGAACCAGCGGGCCATTGCCGGCGGCGGGCCCATCGCCGACGTGGGCGTGCATTGCATTGACGCCCTGCGCTTCATCCTGCAGGACGAGGTACTGCGGGTAAGCGCGCGCACCACGGCCGACCGGGAATCGGGCGACGTGGAAGCAGCCGCGGTCCTGTCCCTGGAGTTCGGCCGTGGCGTGCTGGGCGCGGTGCTGGTCTCCACCCGCGCCGCCTATCGCACCCCACTGGAAATCGTCGGCGAAAACGGCGTTCTGCGCGCCGAGGACGCGCTCAATGTCGAGCATCCCATTCGCATCGAGTTGCTGCGCGAGGGCGAGATTGTGGACACCGAGCGCATTTCCAACCACCTCGCCTATGCCCGCCAGGTGGATGCCTTCGCCGAGGCGGTCGAAGGCAAGGCGCCGTTTCCCGCCCCCGGAGAAGAAGGCTGGACCAACCAGATGATCCTCGACGCCGCCTATCGCAGCGCCAAAAGCGGCAAAGTGGAAAAGGTACTCGCTGGTTAGTGGTTGGCGGCTACTGGCTGGGAAACAGCTGGCAGGAGCTCATTGCGTCCTGGCCGCGGGCACGCCGCGGGCCTGCAGGATGGCCCAATGCCACTCGTCGTTGGGTCCCAGGTTCAACCCCAGTGCCTGCTTGAAAGCGGTGGTGGATAGCGGCGGCGCCGAACCCTTCAGGTGATAGAGAAAAGTCTCGTCGGGCTTTTTGAGCGTGGGCAGGGGTCCTGCGTCGGAACTGGCGGGCAGCAACTGCGCAGGACCGACCAGCGCAGCCACCTGGTTCTCACGCTTCACCACCGTCAACCCCACTGTGATTTCCTGCACATCCCAGTTGCTGCCGTTGTAAATGGAGAGCTGCAGCGTGTCGCCACTGATGACCGCGGGACCGTCCAGCTTAGCCAGCGCACCCGCGGGAAGATCCTGCGGCGTAGAAGCATTGGTTCCCCCCGCCGGTGAAGCCTGCGCGCTGAAAGCCAGGCTGCACGTGATTTCCGGTTCCGAGCGCTTGACCGCAACTGGAGCCGACACCAGTCCGGCGGCGAGCGCCCGTTGCTCGGTCTCGCGGATCAGTTGCGGCAAGCGGGAAAAATTATCGTTGGTAATCACCGGCAGGTTGGGCTGCTTTTTGGCCCGCAGGGCACGGGCAACATCGCCCAGGGACGGCCCCTGGTCGCTGGATTGGCCGCGGGCCTGCACCCCGGAGCCAAGCCCCAGGGCGACGGCCAGCAGCAGTCCCCCAACCGTACGCCTCATACGCAACTAAGAGCTCCCCTGAATCGCATTCTAGCGGCTCCGGCGCCAATTCCAGTTCCAGCGAACTCAAGTAATTACTAGAGCAGCACAGTTTTAGAAATTCTACCCAGAGCGGGACGACATAGAGCGGGCGGGCGGGGTCACGTTGGTCGTAGCACAAGCGGGGAGGCTGCCCCATGGTCACTTGACCTTTGGCCCTCCTGTGACACTATCTTGAAGAAACCCAATTTACGTTTAAAGAAAGACCGCTATGCCGTCCGCCTTTAGATTCGTCCCACGCAGTTCAGGCCTCCGTGGCTGGCTCCTGTGCTGGCTGGCGTCTGGCGCCGCGATTTGTGCCCAGGCCCAGTCGGTGCCCGGCAATCAACCGGCTGCCGTACCGGCGCCAGTGGCGAAAGCACAGCCCGCGTCCAGCAACCAGCAAGTGCTCTATGACCGCTATATCCGGGTCAGTGTGCCCGCCGAATGGCAGGAAAAGCGCTCCTGGGAATTGGGCGAAGACCGTTCCCTGCCCCTCTACAATCCCAGCACCGAAGCAGTGGTATTCGTGTGGGGATTCGATCGCCCCCCTTATCGTAGCGGCTACATCGAGTCTCTGGCCTCGGGCGACCGGCTTAGCCGCCGCCTGGAAATGGACCTGAGCTTGTGGTCAGCGGAAGCCTCGCGCTACTACGCCATGGTCTCCGGCGGATTCATGATGCGCAGCACGGCACACGCAGTGACGGTGGGACCATCTTTGAGGCCGGGAGAGGTCCACTACTTGGGCAAATTGAAGGCTGGGCGGGCCGAACTGGACGTGGTGGAGTACATTTCCGATACGAAAGTGGACGAGGCTTTTGCGAATAAATACAAAATGCGGCCTGAACTGGTGGGCAGCCGGGCACAAATCCTGTTTGGGCAGGCCACCTTCGGCCACGGCACCCAGGGATATACCCTGGTGGCCTGCCGCTTCACGACTCAGCCCGAGGATACAAGCTGGGCGCAGCCGTTAGTGGAAAACGTCGAACCGGTGGGCAAGGCCGAGCGCGAAAAAGGAGCCGCCGCGGAGCACATTCGCGATCAATTGAGTCACGCTGAGGCAGTCATTCAGGACCACCGCTACGCGTCGGCATTGGCCTTGCTCCAGGCCGTTGTGGAGCGGGATCCACAGAACGACAACGCCCTCATGCTGCAAGGCGAGGCGCTGCTACGCCTGCGTAAACTGGCGGAGGCGGAAACAGCGTTGCAGCAGGCCGTAACGGTCAATCCCAACAATGACCGCGCCCACTTCCTGCTGGGCGCGGCGCTGTGGGAGGAAAAGAAACACGATCAGGCGATGGCGGAGTGGAAGCTGGTGCAGCGCATCAGTCCCCTCTACCCTGAAATTGAAGAAGTGCTGCTGCAGAAAAGCGCGCAGCATCCTGTGGCAGCCACGGAAAAACAGCCTTAAGCTGCCAGAGTTCCCTGTGTAACCCAGATTACAGCCCGCCCATCGAACGCAGCCGGGTCACCGGATCAGGGATGGGCTGCCGTTTGAAAACCCAGCGCGCCACCAGGAATCCCAAAGCCACCCACCAAACTTGCAAAGGCTTCATGTTATGTCACCCCGCCCGCGGCTGGGGAACCGGGGCTTTCCCGAACAGTAGCGCCAGGCACACCGAAGGACAATGGCCCGAAGGTACCAGGGGACGGTTACGCCGGTAATCGGTGACCAGGGCGGGTTTCAAGGCTTCACAGGTTTTACAGGCTTTAAGGTTTCAAGGTTTCCAGCGACGACCACCCCCTTGAAATTGTCATTCTGAGGAAGCGGGAGCCGATCCCGCTTTGCGGGAGAGGCGAGCACGACGAAGAACCTGCTTTTTTTACGTACCCTGTAATGATTGTGAAACTTTGAACCTCTGAAATCTTGAAACTTTGAAACCTGAGCCTCTGGCGGGAAATCCAAACCAATAATCTGGAAAGGAGCGGCGACGCTATGCACTACCTTCTTTTCTACAAAGTAAGCGAGGACTACGTTGCACGTCGCGCCGAGTTTCGCGCCGCCCACCTGGAAAAAGCCTGGCAGGCCAGCGAACGCGGCGAACTGGTGCTGGGCGGGGCGCTGGCCGACCCTGTGGACGGCGCCGTTTTGCTCTTTAAGGGCGACTCGCCGGAGGTGGCGGAAAAGTTTGCCCGAGCCGACCCCTACGTGACCAGCGGCGCGGTCAAGCGCTGGTACGTCCGAGAATGGACCACGGTGGCCGGGGAAGATGCGGCCAACCCCATGCGGCCGGCGAGCGTGGCGTCCGCCGGCAAGACCAGGAGCACTTCCCTGCCCGGCGGTCCTTCCGCAAACCAGGGCACCATCCTGCGCATGTGGAAGGGGCGGACAACACCGGAGAACGCAGGCAGATATGTTGAGCACTTAGACACAAGAGTACTCCCGGAGCTGCTCGCAATCCCCGAATACCGCGGGGTCTATCTGCTGCGGCGCGCGGTCAACGGCGCTATCGAATTTGTGGTGCTAACGCTCTGGGATTCGATGTCGGCAATCCGCAAGTTTGCTGGAGCGGACGCGGAAAAAGCGGTGGTGGCGCCGCAAGCCCAAGCCCTGCTCAGCAGCTTTGACGATTCCGTAAGTCATTTTGAGGTCGTACACCGCCCTGACGATCCCTCTCAATAATCGTGGGGGAGCACCCCCAGGTCTCTCTCAAAAGGAGAGACCCAAAGATGCCTGATAACTTCGCGGGGTCACGAAATGCGTGCCGCTGAAGGTTGATAAAAAGTTATAGAGCGCAACCTTGTTGGTCAGATTGACCACGCTGAAGGTCAGATTGACGTGGTATGGCTCAGTTCTGAATACGTTCTCCAGTCCTGTGCCCACGTCAAATAAGTTCCGGGGAGCAATACGAGCCGGGTTGGTATCGGGATTGTAGGTGCCGGCTGCGGGAATCCGGACGCGGGTCGCCCCGAATACTGGCGCCGAGCAACTGGTGATGCCGGAGGTCGGTTTAGCAAAGGTGTTGCCGCAGAACAGCCCGATTTGCGCCTGCTGGTCAGGGTCAAAACTCAACGCAGTCGTGAAATCCGGCACTGCCCCGGCCACCAGTCCGCTCTGATAATCCCAACTGAAGCCAAACCATGGCCCCGCTTTTCCCACCTGATACTGCAGGTGCGTGTTCTGCTCGAAGGCCTGGTCGTGGTCAATGCGGAAGGGGCCGCTAACCACCACGGGCGAGTTGAAGATGATACCGCCGACCTCAGGCCCGAAGAAACGGGACCGGGCATGGCCCATCACAGTGTAAGCGGTCAACCCGTGCCAGTTGGGAAAGTTGATTCGTGCCGAGAAGCCATCAATCTTTGACTTCTTCCATTGGATGGGGAAGGCAAGCGGCGTGTTAAGAATCACATCGAAATCGTAATCGCCGGTGGTGTATTTCCAGAAATAATCGGCGGAGATGGACAGGTGACGGTCGATAGCCTGCTGGAAACCCACATCGTACATGTTGCGCCGCGCCGGGGTGATGGATTGCTCCCCAAAGGCCCCAAAAACGCGTTGTGCCAGACCTCCTTGTCCTGTTGAACTAGAAAGGATGAGGTTTTCGTTGTAAGGCGTCAGAAACACGCGCCCGTAGGACGCGCGCAGAACCGTGCTCGTCCGCTGTACTTGATACGACACACCTGCGCGGGGCTCCAGCGCCGAGCCGCTGCTCAACCCGTTGTAATTGTCGGCACGAAGTCCGGCCGAAATGCTCAATTGCCGGATGGTCATCGTGTCTTCCACGTAGGCAGCTTCCTGCTTGATGTCGGTTGCTCTTCGAAAGCTGAAAAGCGACCCTCCCCGCGTGAGGTCAAAGGGCAGCAAGCCGGGTTGGAAGGCGGGGTTAGGCAAGAATCCCGCACTTGCACATTGGGCCGGATTGAGCACCCCTGGGGCGGTAACAGGGCCGCCAGACCCGCTCGCGCACACCGCATTCAATAGCGGATCAGTGAGCCCGGTTTGAAAGTTCTCCGACAGAAGAGTGTGGTAGAAGTTGACACCCGCTTTCGCATTGTGGATTCCCTTCACGTAAGAGACATCCACCTTCACGCCTGCGTTCGTCAGCCGCCTACCCTGAGAAAGGGTTGCGGGCTGGTCGGAGAAGCGGTCGGCGCTCGGGAAATAGCCGACGCGATCTTGCCGCACGTACGCATTCGCCGTCAGAAGGGTGTAGCTGTTGAACAGATGGGTGTAGCCCGGCGCGAAATTGAACGTCTTCAGTTCCTGGCGCTGGTCTTGTCCGGCGTTTAGCTGGTCAAAGTCGTTGGGTATCTGAAACCAGGAACGCGAAAGCCACCAGTCGAGATGGAAAGTGTCTGACGTATCAATCTGGTAGTCCAAGCGGTCAAACAGCTCTTCCACATTTCCCTTGTCGTGGATGGGAAAGAACTCTGGCGAATCGAGAAACCGACCGCTGTTGACGCCATCAAGCGAGAGAAAATTGCCCCATTTGCTGCTTCCCATTCCAAAGGTCACAGCACCGTTCGACGTGCCGAACGAGCCGTATCCCGCGGTCACGCTTCCGAACGGCTTGGCGCTGCCCAGCGCCGAACGGGTGGTGGCATTTACCACCAGACTCGCTTTGTCGCCATACTCAGCGGGTGGGACTCCGTTGATGATTTCCATGGACTGAATGTTGTTGGTGGATAGCTGGTTGGAGAAGACACGGCTTTGCTGGTCGGAAATCGGCTGGTTGTCCACGCTGAAGGTGGTGTCCGAGTGCTCGCCCAGGGGATGGAACATCCCATTCGAGTCCGCCGCGATGCCCGGAGAGGCTTCGGTGATTACGGAACTCAACCCGGTGCTTACACTTTCTTTCGGAAGCCCCTGGGCCAGGCTGCCATTAATGTCCGTGTGCGCCGTGGAGTCGTTTTCCAAGAGGTCCTGTCCGCTGGCTTCCACGTTGACCGTTTCGCTCGTGCCCGCGATCTCCAAGGCAATCGCCAGACTGAGGGGCACGGAAGAACGCACATTGACGTCCTCTTGCGCCTTTTCGAAGCCTTTGGCGGTTGCTGTAAGGTGGTACGGATTGAAAGGAACGTTCTGGAATTTGAATTGTCCCGCAGAGTCGGTCGTGGCTGACTGCTTGAGCCCGCTGGCCGGATTCTCGATCTCCACGCTGGCTCCCGAAATCACCGCTCCGCTGGGGTCGGTAACTCTGCCCGCGATGGTGCCCGACGTAAGCGACTGCGCTTGGGTAACATGAGACGCAAGCGATACCAATAGCGTAAAAACAGCAAACCGTGCCCGCAGGTACATACCTTTCCTCCTAGGGTGTCAGCTAGTTGTGAATGAAAATCTATTTTCAGGGACTAGCTGGCGAAGGGAGGCGGGCGAACGAAAAGGTCACAGGTCGCAAGGCGCGAACCGGGGGTTGGGCTCTGCTGAACAACAAATGGAGTAAATGTGCTGGTGATGCGGATGGGCTGGCAGACCAGCGCTGGTTTTGCCGAATGCGCGGCAACACAGAGAGAGCAGCGAATGGGCGAATCAGTGGCTTCCGCTTTGAAATGGACGTGACTGGCTTCGCCGACAGCTGCGATTAGTGTCAGGCACAAGCATGCAATCGCTACCAACCGCTTGCGGTAACCGAAACTTTCGACCTGTACTTCTCCTGACACTGTCAAGCTCGACAGAGTATTCTACTGCAACCGGAGCCGGCACCGGAATACAGGAAGTACATGAACAGTTGATGGAGAGAATGCACCATCTGAGTGCAGCGCGATACTCACACTTGCAGCACGTCGCCGTCGCGGGCCACCAGCAGGTACCATGCGGGATTGACAAAGAAGCCTAGAAAAAGGCGGGATACCAGGCCGGCTACGATGACGATGGCGAATGGTTTTTGAGTGTCGGAGCCGATGCCGGTGGAGAGGGCGGCGGGCAGCAAACCCAGGCAAGCGACCAAGGCTGTCATCATGATGGGGCGCAGCCGCAGCAGCGAAGCCTCCCGGGTGGCGCCGCGGATATCCATGCCCTCCAGGCGCAGCTTGTTAATGTAGGAGACCAGAATGACCGCGGTTTCCACTGAGACGCCCAACAGCGCCAGCAAGCCCAGCACGGAGGAAACGCTGAAGCGTGTATCCGTCAGCTTGAGGGCGATCAGCGCGCCCACGGGCTCGGTCATGACCACGCCCAACGCGATGGTCACCGGGAACTTGAAATTGCCGTACAGCGCGAACAGGATCAAAAATATCAGCACGACCGCCAGCGGACCGATGACGTTCAGTTGCTGCTTGGCCTGCACATACTGGCTGTATTCGCCGCCCCAGGTCATCCAATATCCTTCAGGGAGGATGATGGCCTTGTTCACCGCACGCTGGCCATCTTCCACGGCACGCGCCAGGTCGCGGCCCTCAATGCTGTATTGGATGCCGATGTAGCGCGAGTTGTTCTCGCGGTAGATGAAGGAAGCCCCGTTGCCCTGGGAAATGGTGGACAGCTGGGAGAGCGGAATAAGTTGCCCATCCGGCGTGCCCACCTGCAGATTGCCAATCTGCTGGGCGCTGCTGCGGAACTGAGGCTGCATGCGCACCACCAGGTCAAATAGCTTCTCGCCCTGGATAACCTGGGTGGCCGCCTGGCCGCCCACCGCGGCCTGCACCACGTTCTCCACGTCCGCCACGTTGATGCCGTAGCGCGCGATCTTCTCCCGGTCCACATCCACCAGCAGGCTGGGCTGCCCCAGTTCGCGCACCACCGTCAACTCGGTAAAACCCGGTACCTGGGACAAGGTCTTCTTGATATCGAGCGCGGTCTTCTGCAGCACCTGCAAGTCCGGGCCATAAACCTTGACCGCCAGAGCGCTCTTCAGGCCGGTAAGCGCTTCGTCCACCGCATCCTCGGCGGGCTGGGTGTAATTGAAAATGATGCCGGGAAAGGCGCGCAAGCGTGAATCAATGGACGCGATCAGCTCTTGTTTGTCGCGGATGCTGCCGGTCTGCCATGCCTGGTCTTTGTAGGGCTTAAGACCAACGTAGAACTCGCAATTGAAGAAGCCCGTCGGGTCGGTGCCGTCATCGGGACGACCCAGCTCCGAGCCCACCACCGTCACCTGCGGATAGGACATCAGAATCTGCCGGATTTGGGGCGCGATCTTGCTGGCTTCCTCGAAAGAAATCGTATAGGGCATGGTGGCGCGTACCCAGAGCGCTCCTTCGTCGAGGTGGGGCATGAACTCGCCGCCGATAAAGGGCACCAGCAGCAGGGTGGCCCCAAAAATTGCGCCGGAGATAAGCAGCGTCAGCCTGGGATGGTCGAGAGACCAGTCGAGCTGGTGGGCGTATTTGGCCTTGACCCATTCAAAAGGCTTATTGACGCGGTCCTTCACCCCGCTCTTGAACCACAGCGAGGCCAGCACCGGAACCAGCGTGAGGGTCAGGATGAGCGCCCCAATCAGGGCAAAGGACATGGTCTCCGCCATGGGGTGGAAGAGCTTGCCGGAAGGACCGCTCAGGGCATAGATGGGCAGATATCCCGCGATGATGACGGCCACGGAATAGAAAATGGGCCGGTCCACGTCGCGCGCGGCGGTCAGAATCACCTCATTGACCTGGATAGGCTGGCCTTCGCGCAGCGCAAGTTCGCGATAGATGTTCTCCATCATGACCACGGTGCCATCAATGATGATGCCGAAGTCTATGGCGCCAATGGATAGCAGGTTGGCGGAGACATCGTGGGCATGCAGAACGATGAAGGAAAACAGCAGCGCCAGCGGGATGGTGAGGGCGACAATGATGGCGGCGCGGATGCTGACCAGAAAGAAGATCAGCACCACCAGCACCAGCAGCATGCCGCGCAGCAGGTTGCTCTCCACCGTGTCGGTGGTCAGGTTCACCAGTTCGCTGCGATCGTAATAAGGCAGGACCTTGACGTCCTTGGGCAGAATCCGCTGGTTGAGCTGCCTGGTTTTTTCCTCCACCCCCTTGAGCACGGTCTGGGTCTGCTCCCCGCGCCGCATGAGGATAACGCCTTCCACGGCGTCATCGTTGTGTTCGAAACCGAACTCGCCCAGGCGGGGAGCGTGGCCGATCACCACCTGGCCGATGTCCTTGATGCGGATGGGCGCTCCCTTGCTGCTGCCCACCACGATGTTTCCTATGTCTTCCGTGTTGCGCACCAGCCCCAGGCCGCGCACGTAATAGAACTGGCCGCCCTGCGAGTAAAAGCCGCCGCCGGCGTTGCCATTGTTGGCCGCCAGGGCGTTCATGACCTGCGGCACGCTCAGGTGATAGGCGTAAATTTGCGTCGGGTCGAGCAGCACCTGGTACTGCATGGTGGTGCCGCCAAAGCCCGAATCATCGGCCACTCCCGGCACCGAACGGTAAGCGCGCTCCACCACCCAATCCTCGAAGGTCTTCAGTTCCTGCGGACTGCGGTCGGGACTCTCCAGCACGTACCGGTAAACCAGGCCGCTGGGGCTGAATAGCGGCGCCATGGTGGGGGTCACGCCCGCCGGCAGGGCGGGTTGGCCCAGGCGCTCGAACACTACCTGGCGCGCGAAGTAGTCGTCGGTGCCTTCCTCGAAGGTAAGGCGGATATCGGAAAGCCCATAGAGCGAGATGGAGCGCATCACCTCCATGCGCGGCACTCCGTTCATTTCTATCTCGATGGGGAGAGTGACCAGGCGTTCCACTTCCTCGGCGGCGTGTCCCGGCCACTGGGTAATCAGTTCTACCATGGGTGGGGAGAGGTCGGGGTAGGCGTCCACCGGCATGCGCTGGAAGGAAATAATTCCGGCTACCGCCAGGAAGACGGTAAACATCAACACCAGAAAGCGCTGGCGCAAGGCAGCTTGAACGATGCGGTGAATCATCCCTAGTTAGCGCGGAACCGTTCCCGTCTCTCTCCCTATTGTTGCAGCGAATTGGCAAATTGCAGGAACAAGCTGCCATCGCCCACAACCCGTTCGCCCGGCTTCAGGCCGTCCACAATCTGCGTCACTCCGTGGTTGCTCTCCCCCAGCTTAACGGTGCGGCGCGCGAACTGGTTGCCGGCCTGGTTGACGGCGACATAAACAAAGGGCTCGTTTTCAGCGTTGCGCAGCACCGCCGAATCGGGCACGGTGAGCGCATTCTTTATGGCGCCCGCCGTCACTGTGACCGTCACATACATGTCCTTCTTCAAACGCCGTCCCGGATTCTGGGTAACAACGCGGGCCTGCACCGTGTGCGAAGCCGGATCCAGCCCTTCAGCCACGTAGGAAATGCGGCCGCGGAATTGCTGGCCCGGGTAGGTGCTGGTGGTAATGTCCACCAGATCGCCCACATGCACGTAAGCCAGATCGTCCTGGAACACATTGGCCAGCACCCATACCGTGCTCATGTCGGAAATGGTGAAGCATTGCGTGTTGCCCGCCTGCACCACCTGCCCGGGCGACACCAGCCGCTCCACCACCTCCCCGGCGATGGGCGCCAGCAGCGGCACCTCCGGCGATGCCGGCTTGGTGATAACCGTTTCAGGATTGGAAACGCCGATGATGGTCAGCGCCTGCTCCGCCGCCACCATGTCCGCCTGGGCCTGGGTGCGGGCCGATTCCGCCGCCTGCAGGTCGCGCTCGGCGATGGCGTTGTGGGCGTACAGGTCCTTGGAGCGGACGTAGTTTTTGTCCGCCAGGTCAAACGCATCCCGGGCTTTGAGGTAGTTGGCCCGCAATTGCGAGTAATCGGGGCTGGCCAGATAGAGCATGGGCTGGTGCTTGCCGACCACCTCCCCCGGCTGCGCCACGATGCGGCTCACCGGCCCGCTGACCTGGGTGATGACCGGCGAGGTGCGGAAGGCGTTGAAAGCCACCGCGCCGCTGAGGCGCAGGACGCGGCGCAGAGTGCCGGGCTCGACCGTAACCACCTGCAGGTGCGACATCTGCTGTTCCGGCACCGAGAATAGCAGCGCTCCCCCGCTGCTGGGATTGGCCGCCTCCGCGGTCTTGGGAGCGCTCTGGCTGCAGGCCGCGAGCGCCAGCACAGCCGCCAAACCCAGACCGGCCACCGCAGGCCAGGCGGCACCCCGCCGCGGGTTACGATTCACTTGGCTCATGGCAAATTCCTGGTTCCAACCGCTTCCTTCAGTTGCTCAACTGCCGTCATGTACGAGGCTAGGGACTGGCGATAGGCCAGTTCGGTGGCCCGATAGCTGCGTTCCGAGTCCAGGAAGTCGAGCAGGCTGGCCCCGCCTTTCCTGTAAGCATACTCGCTGATATCGCGCGAATCCTGGGCGTTCTTCAGGTATCCGCCCACATAGAGCTGCACCACCTGCTGGTTCGTAGTAACCGCCGCATACGCGCTCTCTACATCGGTGAGCACAATATCGCTGGCGGCGTAGGCGTTTTCCTGGGCCTGGGTGATGGCATAACGTGTGCGCGCGATCTCGCCCTGGTTGCGGTTGAAAATGGGCAGTTCCATGTTGGCAAACAACGACCCGGAGCCGTAGCCCGAGACGTGCGAAAAATTGAAAGCCACGTTCACGTCGCGCTTGCCGTTGGCGCGTTCCAGTTCATAGGCGCTCTTGGATGCGGTCACGCCCGCCTCCGCCGCCATAAAGTCGGGACGCTGCCGCAAGGCCAGGGCCTTCAGATCGTCCTCATTCGCCTTCACCGGGGTGTACGCCAGGTCGCCGGCAACGTCGTAATTCTCCGGAACCGCGGTGTAGCCCATCAGCTGCCGCAGGCTGGCCAGCGCCTGCACGCGCGCCACCTGCGCGGCCGACACGTCGGTCTGAAACTGCAATAACTGCAG
>DATGGJ010000311.1:0-2900 GCA_035308585.1 Terriglobales bacterium | reverse complement strand
CGGAAACAACTAAGAGATTATAATCCGTCGGAGCAAATTTGGTTGCGTTTTGATGATTTCACCGCCAAGACGCAGAGGGCGCAGAGAAGGACTTTCGGTCAAAGGTATTCCAATCCCGATTTTTCCGGGAGCTCCGCGTCTCGGCGTGGCGGGGGTTTGCCCTTACATATGATGGAAGTAAAACGCTGCTGGTGGGCGCAAAACCCGCTTTCCACCCGCTACCACGACGAGGAATGGGGTGTGCCCTCGCATGACGACCGGCACCTGTTCGAAATGATCGTGCTGGAGGGAGCACAAGCGGGCCTGAGCTGGGACACCATCCTCAAAAAACGTGAAAACTACCGGCGCGCCTTCGCCAACTTCGAAATCGACAAGGTTGCCAGGTTTGACGGCAACAAGGTGAAACGGTTGCTGGCCGACGAAGGCATTGTTCGCAACCGCCTCAAGATCGAATCCGCCATCCAGAATGCCCGCACCGTGCGGCAGCTTCAGAAGGAGTTTGGCAGCCTGGAGCGCTTTCTCTGGCAGTTTGCCCCGCCGCCGCGGAAGCAGGCGCTGGCCACTCCCAGGCAGGTGCCGGCGCGCACCCCGGATTCCGACCGCCTGAGCAAAGAGTTGCAGAAGCGCGGGCTGCGCTTTGTGGGCTCCACCATCTGCTACGCCTTCATGCAGGCGGTGGGCATGGTGAATGACCACCTGGCGGAATGTTTCCGGTACACAGAAATCTCCTCACCGCCGAGACGCCGAGTGCGCTGAGAACAACCATGGCAGATTGACGCGAGATCCTTCGGGGCTAAAGCCGCTCAGGATGACGGCTGCGGGCTCCCGCTTTGCTCACGCCCGCAAAGCGCCGTCACATTCCATCGTAATTCGGCCCGCCGCCGCCCTCGGGTGGAACCCAGGTGATGATCTGGTAGGGATCCATGATGTCGCAGGTTTTGCAGTGCACGCAGTTAGAGGGATTCAGGCTGATGCGCTTGCCTGAGGGCACATCCGCCGCCTCGACCATCTCGTAAACGTTCGCCGGGCAAAAATGCTGGCAGGGATTGCCATACTCCTGCACGCAGCGCACATTGCAGATCTGGGTATCGTGAATAACCAGGTGCGCGGGCTGGTCTTCCTCGTGCTTGGTGCCGGAGTGGTAGAGGTCGGTGAGCTTGTCGAAAGTGAGCTTGCCATCGCCTTTGGCGTTGTCCAGCAGGTGAGCGTCGGCGCCGCCATCGGCGGGCAACTGCGCCAGCTTCTGCATGCGGGCATGGCCGGAGATGGCAGTATAGCGGGCGTGCAGGCCGCGTCCGCCGGTAACCTGCTGCAGTCCGGCGTGGACCATTCCATGCCAGAAGCCATGCTCAAAACCCTGATGAAAGTTGCGTACCTTCCACAGCTCGGTTTTTATCCAGCTATTCTCAACCCGCTGAGCGTAGGCGGCGGTCGCGGGAGCGGAAAAATCACTCTTCAGCAGGCAGTCAAACGCGGTCTCCGCGGCCAGCATGCCGCTCTTGATGGCCAGGTGAATGCCTTTCAGTCGTTGCGAATTCAGAAAGCCAGCGGAATCGCCCAGAATCATCCAGCCATTGCCACTGACCGGCGGAATCGCCCACCAGCCGCCATACGGCAGCGACTTGGCGCCGTAACGAATCATCTTGCCGCCCTCGAGCAGCTTGGCAACCAGGGGATGGCGCTTGAATTCCTGCAGCACGCGCTGCGGGTCCAGGCGCGGGTCAGGGTAGTCCAGCCCGGTGACAAAACCCAGCGAAACAATGTTGTCCTTGCCGCCGTAGATCCAGGCGCCGCCGTATTCTTTGGAGGTCAGCGGCCAGCCCATAGTGTAGATGACCTGGCCGGGCGCAACCCGCCCCGCCGGAACTTCCCACAGTTCCTTTACGCCCTGGCCGTAGGTCTGGGGATTGCGCTCGCGGTCCAGCTGAAAGCGGCCGATAAGCTGCTTGGTCAGCGAGCCGCGCGTGCCCTCGGCCAGGATGACCAGCTTGGATTTCAGGTCGTAGCCGGGTTCGAAATTAGACTTGGGCTGATTCTGCTTGTCCACGCCCTTGTCGTCGGTGCGAACCCCGATGACGCGCTCGCCTTCCACCAGCAGTTCGGAGCCGGCAAAGCCGGTGAATACGGTGATGCCGGCCTCTTCCACCTTCCCTCCCAGCCACTTTACGAAGCGGTTGAGCGAAATGATGTAATTGCCGTGGTCGCGCAGCGGAGGTGGAGTGACGGGCAGCTTGAATTGCGAGTTGCGCGTGAGGAAGTAAACCGCTTCCCGACTGACTTCCGCCTCGATGGGCGCTTCCTTTTCGAAGCCGGGCAGCAGTTCGCGCATGGAGCGCGGGTCGAGCAGGGCGCCGGAAAGGCAGTGCTGGCCGATTTCGCGCGCCTTCTCCAGCACGTAGATGTTTTCCTTGCTGAGCTGCGAATCAGGATGGCTGGCGTTGTGCGCGTCAATGAGCTGCGAAAGGCGCAGGGCGCAGGCCATTCCCGCCGGCCCGCCGCCGATAATGACCACGTCGGCCTCCATCTGAGGGCGGTCAACGTCAGGGAGAGGTTTGCGGAAAATGAGCATTAGGACACGCAGGATTCACAAGTTATAGGTTTCATAAGTTTCACAGGTTTCATGGCATCACTGGCTGGCACAGCGACTCGAAGCGACACGAGCAATCGGTTAAGCAGCCCAAGAACTTCGTAAGCTTGGCTTCGCAGTGTGCCGTAAAATACACCGTCGAGGTAACCAAGCTCGAACGCAATATCGAACTGCGTTTCCAATTCGAGTAGAGATCCCCGTGCCTGGCCTAGAAAATGGCGGAACTCGCCTTTCGTGAGTCGTCCCTGCCCTTCGGCAATGTTGGATGCGACTGACACCGAGGCTCGACTAAGCTGAGACGTCAGGCCATAGG
>DATGGJ010000310.1:0-4327 GCA_035308585.1 Terriglobales bacterium | reverse complement strand
CTGCCAGCTCCCTCGCAAGAGCTGGTGGCTAGAGCGTAACCAATGTCGCAGCCCTTTTAATTTCTGCTGGAAAGCCTTCCTCTGCGCCGCATCCAGGCGGCGTTTCCAAAAAGAATTAGTTGGTAGTCGGCAATACCTTGCACCACGTGGGGCGGAACTTACTGGCCCCTGACTCCCAGTTTCTCAGTACTTCCACATCTGGATGATGCTGCCGCCGCGCTCGAAGCTGACTTCGTCCATCAGTTGGCGGATGAGAAAGACGCCGCGTCCGTGGTCGTTGTAAACGTCCTGGACCACGGGCTTGGGAGCAGCGGAGAACTCGAACCCCGGGCCGGGGTCGGTTACCACAATCAGAATGTGGCCGCTTTCATCACAGCTAAGCTCACATTGCACCGTCTTCGACGGATCGTTCTGGCAGCCGTGCGTCACCGCATTGGCCAAAGCTTCCTGCACAGCAAGGCCGATGGCCATGCTCTTTTCTTCTTCGACCTTCAGGCCCGCCAGGCAGGCCAGAACGGCGTCCGTGGCCTGGGCGATTTGCTCTGCTTCGGCAGGGATGGCCAGGCTGAGCTGGCGCCGCAGGCCGGAGTGGTTCGCGCCGGGGCTGGGTGTGGGAGGCATGGATTGAGCCATGGTTGGGCTTAGGCGAAGGAAGCCACAGCCGCGTCCGCGTCGGTGAAGACCTCAAACAAGTTGAGCAGCCCCACCATGCGCAGGGTCTGCACGGCGAATTTGGAGGGGTTCACCAGTTTGATGTTTCCTCCCCGCTGGCGTGCCGAGGCCAGCGACTTCATCAGCACGCCGATGCCGCTGGAATCAATCATGGGGACCTCAGCCAGGTCCAGGACGATGCGTGTGTCGCCATTACTGAGCGACTGGTCCAGCGCCTGGCGGAATTCGTTGACCGCCGGACCCAGGCGCAGCGGGCCGCGCAACTGAATGATCTCAACCTGTGACCGCCGTTGCATGTTGATGTCCATGGCTTCCTCGTGGCCCGAGCGGGGACATTGCCGTCCGTCGCTGAAAAAAGGCGTCGCCCAAGATACGGGAAGTGTGCCCCAGTTGCAATATGCGACTTCGCAGCGGGCCAAACCCGCGGTCGGCTAAATTTTAATGCCACAGAGGTGAATTTTTGACATAATGTCGCGCCTAACGGCGGGTCCATCCGCCGGCACGGAGAAAGCATGAATCGCGCCGCCACCCGGCCTCTGCCGGTCCCTCCTGCGGTTGCCATTGTCACCACCGATGAGCTGGTAGGCCCGGAGGCCGTCCAATACCTGGACGGCGGTTACCAGCTGCAAATGCTTCAAACCTGGGAGGAACTGCTGCTAGCGCTACAGCAGCAGCCCCTGGACGCCATCCTGCTCGATCTCGATACCCTGGGCGAGAGCAGCGACGCGGGAATCGCCGCGCTGCGGGAATTGCGCAGCAACCATCCCGACCTGGTGCTGGTGGCCATGACCCGTTCCAACAGCCGCAACCTGCGCCTGAAGGCCATGGAGGCCACCGCCGACGAATATTTCGTCGCCCCGGTGGAGTTTCAGGAGATGCAGATTGTTCTGGCCCGCGCCCTGGACAAGAGGCTGGCGGAAATGGAATACCGCTCGCGCAAGGACAAGGAGGTGCCGCAACCATCTTTCTGCGGGTTGATTGGCCTGAGCGAGCCCATGCAACGCGTGTACGAGGCCATCCGCCGCGTGGCGGGCAGCACCAGCACAGTCCTGATTCGCGGCGAAAGCGGTACCGGGAAGGAACTGGTAGCGCGCGCGATTGTGGCCATGAGCCCGCGGTCAGACAAGCCTTTCATCAGCCTGAACTGCGCCGCCCTGCCGGATAACCTGATTGAAGCCGAGCTGTTCGGCCATGAAAAAGGCGCCTTTACCGACGCGCGGGCGGCTCGTGCCGGGCACATCGAAATGGCCGACGGAGGCACCCTGTTTCTGGACGAAATCGCCACCCTGGGCCTGCCCCTGCAGTCCAAGCTGCTGCGGGTGCTGGAGGACAGGGCGGTGCAGCGCATCGGAGGAAAAAGCCCGAAAAAGATTGATTTCCGCCTGCTTACCGCCACCAATGAGGAACTGGAGGAACTGGTGCAGGCCGGCCGCTTCCGCGAGGACCTCTACTACCGCATTCACGTGGTGCCCATCATGCTGCCGCCGCTGCGGGAAAGGCAGGGCGACATCCCTTTGCTGGTAGACCACTTCCTGCGGCGATATTGTGCCGCCAACAAGGTGGAGCACAAGCGCGTGGAGCCGGAGGTGATGGCCATCCTGGAGGAGGACTCCTGGCCGGGCAACGTGCGTGAACTGGAGAACCTGGTGCAGCGGCTGGTGCTGATGGTGGAGGGGCCAGTCATCAAGGTGAACCACCTGCCGCAGCGCATTTTGTATAACAGCACGGCCAGCCAGGAATCGCTGCTCATCCCCGAAGACGGCGTGAACTTCGACCAGGAGATCGCGCGCATTGAGGTGGCCTACCTGACAGCGGCGCTCCGGCGCACGGAGGGCAGCAAGGTGGCGGCGGCGCGCCTGCTGCAGATGGATCCCCAGAAAATGAAGTATCTCTGCCGCAAATACAACGTGCAAAAGAGTTAAGAATTCACCCGCATTCGCGCAGGGGGTTAAAAACTTAACGGGGCTTGGTTAATTTTTAACCATTTGAGGTGAGCAATTTGGGAAGAATGCGCACGCGCCTCGGGTTAACGTTTGTATCCTGTTGAATTTGTTGATTGAACAGCCGTCGACGATTTTTGGCACGGGACGTGCAACATCCATGCGCGAGACCGACGGACAAGAGAAATGGCCGCGGCGCAAAAAAGATCCGGACCAACGGTCCGCTAACGGAGGATTCAATGTCGGTGCAGAAGAAATCGTTGATCGGGAACCGGGAAGCAGTGAAGAAGGCGATCGTGGCCAGCAACGTGACACAAGCAGAAACGGCGTCCGAGGGAGCAGAAAAGAGCAGCACGCTGGCGAAGTCCAGCCGCTTCGGCAAGTCGAATCGACTCGGCAAGTCCAACCGCTTTGGCAAATCCAATCGATTCGGGAAAGTGACCCGCTTCTAACACTTCCTCCCACTTCGTCCGAGGGCCGCACTACGGTGCGGCCTTCTTTATTTACCACACCTTGCGGGTTACGACGTCGCGAAGTGTACGTCCTGCAGCCTGAATAATGCTTTCCCGGCGTACAAAGATTTTTGCCGTCCCTGACATGTTCTCCAGCAGTTCTGGCGAATGGCTTACATTCACCCAAGCCACATAATATGGCGGCGGCTCCAACCCCTTATAGGATTGCTGCTGCTGCGATAACCCCGGAGCAAGATGCGTGGAAGCCGGCGCCACACCCGCCAGGCTGCCGGAAAGCGTTCGCCAGGAGGAATCGAGGTGTAATTCCGTGCGGGCTTGCGGGTGCAAATCTCGCATTTGCTGCTCGGATAGATAGACCCTGGCTTCCAAAGTGGACAAATCAGCAATCTCCAGTACGGTGGTTCCGGGCTGCAGGAACGAACCCTCCAGGTCACCCACGCGTGGGGTGGTGATGGTGCCGGAAATCGGGCTGGCAAGCTCGAGCTCCTCCATTTGTTGTTGCAGCAACCGCTTGCGTTCAGCAAGCTGCCGCCGGTATTGGTCGGCGGGAGCCCAGCCGCTGTAATGCAACTCCGCCTGAAAGGCGCGGGCTTGGGCCGAGCTGAGATCCGCCTGCGCCTGCGCTGCCTCCGATTCCAAAGCCAAATTCCTAAGGCGCAGCAAAGGTGCACCCGCGGATACTGCCTGTCCCTCGGCAACGAAAACCCGGGCGACGCTGCCGCCCACCGCGGTGCGCACGACCGCACGATCATGAGCCCGGAGCTCGAACCGGCCCTGTACGTAAACCGGCCAGAACGGTGCCAACAGCAGCGCCGCGGCCATCGCCGTAATAACGGCCGGCCGGCCTCGAAACAATCGGCCTAGGCGTCCTTTCTTGTCGAGGTAGACAGTTCTCATAAATCTCTCCAACATCACCAGACGCGACTTGAATAGCACGTAGGCAATCGCCAAAACCGGCAAGAAGGCCCACTCCGGGCTGAAGGCGCGCAGCACGTTGTTTGAAAATCCAATCAACGCTAGCAACAGGCCATAGCTGTAGGCGCCCGAGGCCAGAGCGTAGCCAATGAAAAGCGGGCGCCGGCGCGGAGGCACGTACTCCACTTCCACAGGCAAGCCAAATACCTTACCGCGTACCCAACTGGAGGTGTAGGCCGTGGACTTTTCTTTCAGATCGCCAATGCCAATCAATTCGCAAAAAATGAAGTAGCCATCCAGCTTGATAAGGGGGTTGATGTTCAGCAC
>DATGGJ010000309.1:0-9586 GCA_035308585.1 Terriglobales bacterium | reverse complement strand
GTGTTTTGTTATGCCAGGCCGAAACCGGCGCGCTCCTGGACTGCCGGGAGTATATTAATTCGGCCATAGACCTCGAAATGGGGCGGAGATGATGGTGGCTCGAGAGGCGTTGCTTTCCAATAGCGGGCAGGAGAGCGCGCGTATCCGTCTTTTTTTCTGGATTGGGGACGCAGGGCGCGATTTCCGCTTCGCACTACGCTCGCTGGCCAGAATGCCCGGCTTCACGGCCATCGCCGTGCTCGTAATCGCGGTCGGCATCGGCTCCAATACAGCGGTCTTTTCCGTAATCAACACCGTGTTGCTCCAGCCGCTCAGCTATCCCAATCCGCGGTCGCTGGTGCAATTGATGGAAACCGCGCCGCAGGGAACATTCCAGGGCGCCAGCGTGCCCAAATTCAACATCTGGCGCCAGCAGACCAGCATTTTCCAGTATGTCGCGGGTTACGACCAGGGTGGCGCCGGCCTCAACCTCACCGGCGGCGCCGAGCCCGAGCAGGTGCAGGGCATTCACGTTACCGCCGATTATTTTCGTCTTTTTGGCGCGCCCCTCCTGGCGGGACGCACCTTCACTGCCGCCGAAGACAGTCCCCACGGCGGCCGCGTGGTGGTCCTCAGTTACGGCCTGTGGAAGCGCCGCTTCGGCGGAAATCAAAACATTATCGGCACGAACATCCAGCTGGATGGCCAGCCCTACCTGGTGGTGGGCATTGTTGGCCGCGGCTTTGTTACTGAGCAGGGGGGTGACCTCTGGCTGCCTTATCAGTTCGATCTCACCTCCCAGGACATGGCCAACTACTTTGTGGTGGCAGCGCGGCTCAAACCTGGCATCACGCTGCCCATGGCCAACGCTCAGCTGAAGCTTGCCGCTGATCAGTTCCGCCGCACCTATCCCGGCGGCATGGGCCCAGAGGACGGGTTCAGCCTGATTCCTCTGGAGGAGAGCATCGTCGGCGATACTCGCGCCTCTCTCCTGGTCCTGCTGGGAGCTGTGGGTTTCGTGCTGCTGATCGCCTGCGCCAATGTAGCCAATCTTCTGCTGATGCGCGCCACCGCCCGCAAGCGCGAGCTGGCTACTCGCGCCGCGCTGGGTGCCGGCCGCGGCCACATCATGCGGCAGCTGCTGACGGAGAGCCTCGCCATTTCTCTGAGCGGCGGCGTTCTAGGCCTGGTCCTCGGCTTCGTCGGAGTTCGTCTCCTGCTCGAAATCAATCCGGGAGACATCCCTCGCATCGGCGAAAACGGGTCGGCGGTCACGCTCGATCACAACGTACTGCTTTTCACCATTGGCGTCTCTGTACTCACCGGAATCCTCTTCGGCCTGGTGCCTGCGCTCAGCGTGTCGCGCTCCAATCTGGCGGCGGCCATCAACGAAAGCGGTAACCGTTCCAGCGGCGGCTTTCGCAGCGGCAAAGTGCGTTCCATCCTGGTGATGAGCGAAGTGGCTCTTGCGCTGGTGCTCGTGGTCGGCGCCGCCCTGCTGATCCGTACTTTTATGAGGCTACGGGCGGTTGATCCCGGCTTCAATACCCACAGCGTGCTCACCATGGCCATGTCCATCAGCGGAGAACGGTTCCAGAAGACCGCGGGGGTGGCGCAAATTATCCGCGATGGGAGCGAGCGCCTCGCCGCCATTCCGGGTGTGGAGACCGCCGCCGCGGCCTGCTGCCTGCCGCTGCAGGGCGGCTTCGGTTTGCCCTTTGATGTCGTCGGCCGTCCCAAGGGCAACCGCCCTACCACCGGCGAGAGCGGCTACTTTACCGTCTCCTGGAGCTACTTTGAGGCGTTCAAAGCGCCGCTTTTGCGCGGCCGCAATTTCACCGAGCGCGACGACGCTTCCTCGCCCGGGGTGGTGATCATCAATGAGGCCATGGCCAGGCAATACTGGCCCAAGGGCAATCCCCTGCAGGACCGCCTGCTGGTCGGGGCCAGCATGGGGCCGGTCTTCGTGGAGCCTCCGCGCCAGATCATCGGCGTGGTCGGCGACATGCGCGATCAGGGACTCAATCAGGATCCCTTTCCCACCATGTACATTCCCATCGCCCAGATGCCTGACAAAGTGACCGCGCTCAACTCCCGCATTGCGCCGCTGTGGTGGATTGTTCGCACCAGGGTGGAACCGCATACGCTGGTGAAGCCGATCGCAGCCGCCCTGCGTGAAGCCAGCGGCGGTCTGGCTGTCGCCCACATCCGCACCATGGACGAAATCGTGATTCTCAACACTTCCCGCCAGCGCTTCAACATGTTCCTGCTTACCGTCTTCGGCGGCTCCGCACTGCTCATGGCGGCCATTGGCATTTACGGCATCATGGCCTACTCCGTGCAGCAACGCACCCAGGAACTCGGCATTCGCATGGCGCTGGGAGCGCAGGCCTCCAGCCTCCGCAACATGGTGGTCCGGCAGGGAATGATGCTGGCGGTCGTTGGCGTGGTCATCGGCATCGGCGGAGCGCTGTGGCTCGCCCATTTCCTGACCAGTTTCCTCTTCGGAGTCAGGGCCTGGGATCCGGCGGCCTTCATCATCACACCGCTCCTGCTCAGCGCGGTGGCGTTGCTGGCTGTCTGGATTCCCGCCCGCCGCGCCACCCGCGTCAATCCCATTACCGCGCTGCGCTTTGAATAAGAGACCACCGGGTTGGCAAGCAGACCGAGCCGGGGGCAAGTACCCGGGTTAAGGGGGCAATCCCAAAAGTAATGGCCGCTCAGGCTTAAGGCCGCGCTACAATCGCGCCCCATGGAGCTCAGGCACCTCATCACGCAGTTCATTTATCGCATCGAGCCCAAGCCCGAAGGCGGTTTCATCGCCCACTCCAGCGATCCCAACATTTCGCCGCTGGAGGCGCCCACCCGCGCGGAGCTGCAACAAAAGATCCAGGCAGCCATCGCTGCCAGCCTGGCGGCACAATTTCCCGGGCTCAAGCTCCCGCTGCAGAACCAGCAAACGAAATTCAACTTTCATATCGAAAGTAAGCCCGGCGGCGGCTTCACCATACATTCAGCCGACCCCAACACGCCTCCAGTGGAGGGCACTCAAGAAGAAGTTGAGAGCCACCTTGCCGAAAAGCTGATCACCGTGGCAGAAAAGCTTTCTCCCGAGCTCAGGCAGGCGCTCGCCGCTCAGGGTGTTTCCGGCAATGTCAAAGTACTGGTGAGCAGCAAAACACTCACTCTCAAGGGAGGCTCGCAAGGATTCAGTGTTGGTCCTGGGCAAGATCCGCTGTCCACAGGGGCAGCAGCGAAAGCAGGGGACGAACTGGCGGCCGCGGCAACCACCCCAGGCGCGGACCTCGCCGGCACCATCAGCAACGCGCCCATCGCTCCTGAACGCAGCAGTTCCATCTTCCGTTTCCTTATGGCTGTGCTGGTTGTCGCGATGGTGCTGTATTTCTTCCTTTATCACCGCTGAGCTTTAGCAATCCAGCGGGCGGGGTAAATCGCTTGGCTCCCGCGGCGGACGAAATGACGTAAGGCGCTCCGCCGTCCATTGCGCCTCTGTCTAACGCCGCTTAAGAGCTTCAAGTTCGTCCAGGGTGCGGGGCCAGTCCGCTCCCAACAGCCGCGACAGGCTGCGATCAGCCAGCACTCTTCCCCCGGTCTGGCAGCGCGCGCAGTAGTTGGTTTCATTGTCGGCGTAGCGAATTCTCTGAATTTTTTCTCCACACCTGGGGCAGGGTTTCCCATAGCGTCCGTGCACCGCCATGCCTTCGCGGAATGCGGTCACCTTTTCCGGGAAGCGCTTCTGCGCTTCGGCGCGCAACCGGTCAAGCCACAGCCGGAGAATGTCGCGCGTGGCCGCGAACAGCCGCTCCCACTCATCTGGTTTCAGTTTTTGCGTCAGGGCGATGGGCGAGAGCCGTGCGGCGTGCAGGATCTCGTCCGAATATGCGTTGCCGATTCCGCTGAGGATGCGCGGGTCAGTAAGAGCCCGCTTCAGGGTGCGGTTTTCCGCGGTCATCGCCTCGCGAAAGGAGTCGAGAGTGCCGGCGAATACGTCTATTCCGCCGGCATCCACGCTCTGCAATCCCTCCTCGCCTTGTAGCAGGTGCAGCGAAGCGCGATGCTTGCTGCCGGCCTCGGTGAGCACCAGCGAGCCCGCGGGGAAATCGAACGCTGCCAGGCTCTGCCGTCCCGCCAGCTTTGCTCCTGGGGGGCGCCAGTGCAAGCGGCCGGCAATCATCAGGTGCAGCACCAGCCAGAGGTCGCCTTCCACGCCGATGGCAATTCGTTTGCCAATCCGCCGCAGCTCGCGCACACGGCGGCCCTCCACAGCGCTAAGCGGCGGTTGTGCCGTGCGCAGCAGAAAGGGGCTTGCCAGGCGTATTTTATCGATCGCCTCTCCCACAATCCGCGGCTCCAGCGCGGTGATGTAGGCGGCAATGTCCGGCAGTTCAGGCATATTCGTAAGCTACTCAACGGCGGGTTCGGACTTCAATTCTGTCATCCCGAGCGAACGCGGCTGAGCCTAGGCGAGCAAGCGCGAGTCGAGGGACCTTGTGTTTTGCGCCACCCATAAAACACTGCTCAGGGTGAAACGGATAGTGCCTGAGGGTGGGTTCCCGGCAGGTCCCGACAAACGCCGTTTCTCAGACCGAGCTATTAAGATAGACCAATGGCTGGCGTTCGCATTGATAAGTGGCTGTGGGCGGCCCGTTTTTTCAAGACGCGCAGCCTGGCGGCGCGCGCCTGCGAACTCGGCAGGATTGAATCCAACCAGCAGCCGGTGAAGCCGGCACGCGACGTCCGCGTCGGCGACCTCCTGCAGATCAAGACTGAGGGCGGCGATTTTGAGGTGGAAGTCCTGCTGCTCAGCGAGGTGCGCGGCCCGGCCTCGGTGGCTCAAACCCTCTACCGCGAAACCGAGTCCAGCCGGGAATTGCGCATGAAGATGATCGAGGAGCGCAGGGCGGGGAAGAGTGTTAACCCGGCGCCCGAGGGCCGGCCCTCCAAACGCGACCGCAGAAGGATCATCCAGTTCCGCGCTCATGACGGCACCTAGGAGGCCGGCGAGCCAATTGCCAGCAGCCGGATGGATGCGCCACGAGCATAGGGAATGCTACCCGCGCCAGGGAACGAACTCTGCCGGTTGTCTACTGGTGCAACCGGTTTCGTTCGTTCTCCGCGGCATGTCTTAAACTGTTGCGCCTCCCTGCTCGCGCATGCCGAAGACGCGAATCTTGTCTCCGGAGGCGCATGAGTGTGTCCAGGGCCGTTCCAGATAGAAACTAACCAGCTTTCTGCCTGCCTTGCGGCTGCAGTTGGCCGGCCGTAGAAGCATTGGGTAAAGCGGCAGCCTTGGCTTCGGCTTGGGCTTTAAGCCGAGCCTCGTTGCGCCGCGAGTTGATTTCAATAAGGACCAGGAAGATTATGACGCCTGCTATCAACACAGCGACTATTACGTGTCCGGCATCCATGTTCGTCACCTCATGACAATGGAGAAGTGCGCCCAGGCAGAAAGCCCAGCGCACGACGTGAGCTGAAACCAGCTTGTTAGAGAGCGGTGACGGAGGATGGTGGAGGTGAACGGCCAGAGTGGATACTGGTGAGTAAGGAATCGTGGCGTGAGGAGAACGCGAGGTGTTTCAGCGCACCTTCGCCGGCGTGTGGCTCAATTCGGCTGTTGCTCAGGACGGCAAACAGCGTTGGCGCTCGCCTGGCAGCTCCCGTAACCCTCGTCGCCCCGGACGGGGAAAGTACCGGAAGGGCGGAACCGAAGCCGCTCTGGATTGTCGCGTTGGCCCGGCTGTGCTCGGCCTCGGATATCAGGATCCCGGTCAAACCCCGGGTCCGAAAGGGAACGACGCACAGAAGCACACCCGTGCCCAGCAGGACGGCAAAAGCCCGGCGGCTGAAGCGGTAGTTCACTCTTTCATGTTACCAGTTTGAGAATCCAATTAAGCAACTCAATCAGTGCCGCTCGCCGGACGGCACTCATTTTCCTGCGCCCGTCTCCCCATTTCCGCTGGTCAGCACCAGCGGCCTCTGGTCATAGGGCAGCACGGTTACGCTCAGCGATTTGCGTTTGTTGAAGGTATCCTCATTCACAGGGAAGCTGACAATCACGGTGCCCTTTAACTCGCCGCCGGGCGCAATCTTCATCTCCGGCATCAGCGCCGGCAAGGCGTGCTCCTTCAACGCGGGATAGGCCTGGAAGTAGCGGTCGAAATCAACCGCGCTGGCCGCATCGTCGCTGAACTTGCCTTTGTCGGTGTCCACTCCCGCCGTTACCTCGTGAATCCACAACGACTTCTGGCTGATGTTGCGCACGGTGACATTGATGACGGCCATCACGCTGTTGTGGTCGGATAGCTCCACCGAGGTGACATAGTCCAGGCTTCCGGCGGAAACCGGCTTGTAACGCGCCAGATACATGACAATGGCCACCACAATCGCCACCCCCGCCAGGGCTATGACAACAACCTGGACCGGCGGCAGGGTCCACTTGGGGCGGTCAAATTCCTCGCCCAGAGTAGGGATGTCGTAGGGCTGGGGCGGGGCCGTCGGCCGCGGCGCAGGCACAGTACCCGGTTGTGCGTAAGACCCACGCGGCGCAGGCGGCGGCCCTGCTCCCGGCTGAGCCGAAGGTGCCGGAGGATTCGGCCCCGAAGGCGGCGCGGCGCCCGGCTGCGAAGCAGGCCGTGCAGGCGGTGGGGGAGTGGTTTTCTGCTCGTCCATGACTACTCCTGAGATGCTGAATTCCTGCGCCGTGCTTCAGGCCCGTTTCATGGCCCGGACAAATTTCTCCACCGCCAGCGTATTGAGCACATCCGCCGGGGTCAGCCACGCCCGCCGCGCCTGCAGCACGCCATAGCGGATCTTTTCCATGTGGGAAGTGTGATGCGAGTCGGTATTGATGACCACCTTGACCCCGCGTTCCTTGGCCATGCGCAGGTGGCGGTCGCACAAGTCGAGGCGGTCGGGATAGGCGTTCAGTTCCATGGCCACCTTGTTCTGCGCCGCCGCCTTCAGCACCGCTTCCATATCGAAGGGGTAAGCGTCTCGCCGCAGCAGGATGCGCCCGGTAGGGTGGCCGATGATGGAGACGTGCGGGTTGTTGACCGCGCGCAGCAGGCGCTCCGTCATCTTGGGCGCCTCCTGGTTGAAGGCGGAGTGCACGCTGGCAATCACCACGTCCATTTCCTTCAGCACCGAATCGGAAAGATCCAGTTCGCCATCAGCCAGGATGTCCACCTCGATGCCGGCAAAAATTCTGATGCCCTTGATCTCTTCCCCCACTTTGCGGATCTTCTCGATGTGCTTGAGGGCGCGGGCATCATCCAGTCCGTTGGCGAAGGCCAGATTTTTGGAGTGGTCGGTGATGGCCATGTACTTGTAGCCGCGGGCACGAGCGGCTTCCGCCATCTCCTCGATGGTGCAGCTGCCATCGGTCTCTACCGTATGCATGTGCACGTCGCCCTGCAGGTCTTCCACGGTAATCAACCTCGGCAGGCGGTGCTCGGCGGCGGCCTCAATCTCGCCGCAATTCTCCCGCAGTTCGGGAGGAATGTAGTCCAGCTTGAGCCGGGCGTAGATTTCCTCTTCTGTTTTGCCGGCTACGCGCTTGCCGCCTTCGACGTGATTCCCCTCCACCCCGGTTTTGGCCTGAGACGGTGGGAGTTCCTCCAGCCCGTATTCGCTGAGCGTATAGCCCATTTTCAGCGCACGCTGGCGCAGGCTCACGTTGTGCGATTTGGAGCCGGTGAAGTACTGCATGGCCGCGCCAAAGGATTCCGGCGGCAGCAGGCGAACATCCACCTGCATGCCGCCGCGCAGGCGGAAGCTGACCTTGTTCTCGCCCCGTCCCAGCACGTCGCGGATGCCGGGGAAGGTGACGATCTTCTCTATCACTGCCTCGCGCTGCTTCTCGTTGCTACAGCAATTGCCGGTCACCAGGATGTCCAGGTCGCCTACCGTCTCTCGGCCCCGGCGCAGCGAGCCTGCGGGCGTGATCTTGTCCACGCCGGGCAGGCCGGAAAGCCGCTCGATTAGTTTTTCAGCAATTTTGTCGGCTTCATCCAGGCAGAAACGGCCAGCGATGCGCCGGTAGTCCTCAATCGCCTTAAGGATCTTTTGTTCCTGCTTTTCGCCCATGCGAGGCAGTTCGTGCAGTTTGCCCTCGCGCGCCAGCTTCTCCACGCCAGCCAGGTCGGAAATCTTGTAGGCGCTCCAGATCAGAGAGATGGTCTTGGGCCCTAAACCCTGAATTTTCAGCAGCTCCAGCATGGAGGGCTGGTATTTTTCCAGCAGCTGGGTGTGCAGGCTAAGCTTGCCTTGCTTGCAAATCTCCTGCAGCTTCTCCGCCATGCTTTTGCCGATGCCGGGCACTTCCAGCAGTTTTTTGGGCTCGCAGATGAGTTGCTCCACCGGCTGCGGCAGGCCCTCGATGGCTTCGGCAGCGTTGCGGTAGGAGCGGATGCGGAAGGAATCCTGGCCGTCAATCTCCAGCAGGTCGGCTGTTTCGTACAGAACTCCGGCTATGGCCTTGTTATCCATGTAGCGTTCTGCAACAGCAGGTTAAACAGAATTGTAGCCCCGGGGCCGGGTGGAAGCGGGGTCGAAAAAACAAAACCCAGCCCGCGGCTGGGTTTGTTTTAAAGCTGTACCTCGGACTTCAGAGTTTGGTTACGTCACCGGCCTGAGGACCCTTTTGGCCTTGCACGATCTCAAACTCTACCTGGTCGCCTTCCTGCAGGCTTTTATAGCCTTCGGAAGTGATGGCGCTGTAGTGAACAAAAACGTCCGGGCCGTCGTCACGACCGATGAACCCGAAGCCTTTGGCATTGTTAAACCATTTAACTGTTCCTTTAATACGTGACACTTACGTCTTCCTCCGAACTAGGCATCTGCGCGCCCAAGCACGCTACCCCAACGCAGGGCCGCCCAGAATTTGAGAAGAGAGGAAGTCGTACTCCTGCCTGCTGAACTGGGAACGTGATCCTGGTTAAAGGCTATTCCCATTTTGAAACTTTGGCCGCCCATTGTCAACTTAGTACATACAAATGCTCAGCTTCGGCGTCCAACGTGCCTCTGCTGCAGCCAAAGCACGCCGGCAATGGTTTTGCCATCCTGAATGCGCCCGTTCATTACCATGCGCACCGCGGCGGGGAGAGGAAAGAGCCGCTTCTGGATGAGTTCGTCTTCCTCGGGTTGGGCCTGGCCGGAGATGAGGCCCATAGCCAGGTAAATGGCCATGGTTTCGTCGAGGAATCCGGGACTGGAGTAGAAAAACAGGGCTCGCTTCCACCTCCGGGCGGTGTAGCCGGTTTCTTCCAGCAGTTCGCGGCGTGCCGCAGCCAGGGGTTGTTCGCCAGGATCGATACGCCCGGCCGGCAGTTCCCACAGCCTCCGCCCGGCGGCGTAGCGGTACTGACGAACCAGTAATACGCGCATCTGGGGGCGGGAATCGTCGGCGGCCAGGATGACCACCGAGCCCGGGTGGCGGATGATGTCGCGGCGGGCCGCAAGGCCTCCCGGTTCCCGCACCCGGTCAGAAGCGACGTAAAACACGGGACCGCGGAAGACTACCTTTGAAGTCAGTACCCGCGCCTGCTTGTCTTTTCGTGCTTTACCAGCCATGGGAACACTATACAGA
>DATGGJ010000308.1:0-3288 GCA_035308585.1 Terriglobales bacterium | reverse complement strand
GACCGCGCCGCAGGCAATGGTGATGAAGGCAAAGGGAAAGATTTTTCCCGCCAGCACCGGTCCGCTACCGTCCACGAAACGGGTTAAAGCGGGCATGTGCAGGGTGGGCCGCAGGGCAATGATGCCCAGCGCCAGCACCGCGATAGTGCCGAGCTTCACGAAGGTGCTCAG
This sequence comes from Terriglobales bacterium, assembly GCA_035308585.1. Taxonomy (GTDB): domain Bacteria; phylum Acidobacteriota; class Terriglobia; order Terriglobales; family Acidobacteriaceae; genus JAICWP01. Next base: position 3,117 of record DATGGJ010000308.1, on the reverse strand, counting down.
ATAGTCACGCGGCGCCAGCAAGAGCCAGACCGGGAGAGCGGAAGCGGCGAAGCCGTAAATCATGATGAGAATGGCGAGCGCCGGGGCGCTCAGGGTGAAGTAGCGCGCCAGGGTGGGCGATTCCGCCACCCACTGCCCTCCCCAGATGGCCAGCAGCACCAGCACGAAGCCGAGCAGCGAGCCTTCCAGAACCCTGCCTGGGCGCAGCACACGCAGGTAGACCCCCATGAGCAGGGCGATGGGAATGGTCATGGCAATGGTGAAAGTGCCCCAGGGGCTGGACTTGAGGGCGTTTACCACCACGAGAGCGACCACGCCCAGGAGGATAATCATGATGCTGATTACCGCGAGGTAGGCAACTACGCCGCCGAGGCGGCCGACTTCATCGCGGGCAATTTCAGTAAGCGACTTGCCGTCGCGGCGAACGGAGAAGAAGAGGATGACGAAATCCTGCACGCAGCCGCCAAAGACGGCACCGGCCAGGATCCACAATGTGCCCGGCAGATAACCGAATTGCGCCGCCAGCACCGGCCCGACCAGGGGGCCAGGACCGGCGATGGCGGCGAAATGGTGGCCGAAGACAACCCACTTATTGGTGGGAACGAAATCGCGGCCGTTGTCCAACCGCTCCGCCGGAGTGGCACGCAGCGCGTCCCAAGCCAGCACGCGGGCGGCGAGAAATTTACTGTAGAAGCGGTAGCCCAGGGCGTAGCTGCACAGCGCCGCGACCACCAGCCACATGGCATTGATGGATTCGCCGCGGTGCAGGGCGATGACGGCCACCGCCAGCCCGCACAGGAACGAGACCACCACCCACGCCAGGATGCTGCCCCACCGCTTCATCCACCTACCCCGGGAACGGTCAGTGAGCCGGATGCAATGTCAACTTCTGCACCCGCCAATTTAGCAGTTCGGCAACGAAAAGGGTGTTTTCGGAGGGGCAGTCAATTTCGTGCACCCATCCAAACTCCTTTAATTGCTTTCCCGGCCTGCCAAAGGCTCCCAGGATCCTGCCATTCAAATCCATCTTGTAGATGCGGCCTTTGTTGGAGTCAGAGGTGTAAAGCACCTGGTGTGGACCGGGGGTGATGCAGATTGCCCAGGGCGCGCCGATATTGGTAAACGCCTTGAGAAATTTTCCATTGCCGTCGAAGACCTGGATGCGGTGGTTTTCGCGGTCGCCGACGTACACATTGCCATTGGCGTCGGTAGCGATGGAGTGCGGGTGAAAGAACTCGCCGGGCTCGCTGCCGCGCTTGCCCCATTCCATTACCCAATCGCCGTTTTTGTCATATTTCACCACCCGCGAATTGCCATAACCGTCGGAGATGTAGCTGTTGCCCTGGGCGTCCCAGGCAACGTCGGTGGGACGATTGAACAAGCGCTCCTGGAAGGTGGCGAAATCGGGGGGCGGTGGCGGAGGCGGGGGCGCGCCGGGAGCGCGTGGGGCGCCGCCTTCCACGGCCTCGGGCTTGCGGCCATAGAGCATGATGACGCGGCCCTCGGGGTTGAACTCGATAATCATGTTGGCGCCTTCATCCACGCACCAGATGTTGTCGTTCTTATCGATGCGCACGGTGTGGGCGAAGGAGAAACCGTACAGGTCCTGACCTATTTCGCGCAGGAATTTGCCGTTGGGGTCGAATTCGAACAAGCGGGTGTGGCCGCTGCGGGTGAACACAAAGATATCTCCCTTCGAGTTCACGGCCACGCCGGCGGCTTCGCCAAGATAGAGGTCGGGCGGAAGCTTGAGAAGGTTGGGAACCGAATCGTAAGCAATCTCAGGAACAGACGTCTCCTGGGAGAAAAGACAGAGCGGGACAAGCAGAACCAGCGACAGCAGCAGTGCAAGACGTCTCATTCAGGCCTCCTGAAAAATTGAACCGCGAGCGGCGGCAAGGACGAAAGCAGATGTTCGAGTTGTGAATCGAAGCTCATGGATTGGCCGGCTGAAGGGTGAGGCGATCTTTTGCCTGCTTTTGAACCGCATCGCGCGAGTAAAGCATAGGGAAATATTGCGTGCGATCCCACAAGGTCAGCAGATCGGAGTAATGGGAACTGCCGGGCTGGCCGCTCTCTCCCGGCACGTTGACCACGCGGGAGCCATCCCAGTTGCCGACGTCAATAATTTCGCGGTAGCTGGGCCCGGCCAGTTGGGCGAAATCATGTCCGCGGAAATAGGCGGCATTCACGGTGTAGGAATCACCCGGGCGGGGCACGGGGCCCAGGTCAAACAGCGGTTTGGCGCCGGGCAGCAATTCCAGCACGTGATGGAAGGTCACCGTGTGCAGGCGTCCCCACGACCAGGCCGATGGGTCCGGGCCTTGCAGGGACTTCAGGCGGCCGGCGGCGGCATGGAGGGCGTCGCGCAGCAACTGGTTGCGCGCCGCCGCGGGATTTGCTCCAAAGGTGGCCGCATCAGGATCTTTTAGATGAGCGAGCACCACGGATAATGGCATGTGCCCGCGAAGCGCTTGCCAGGCATTCTCCGGCGCTAAGCGGTGGAGCATTTCATTTTCAATTTCGAGCTGCCAAAGCTCATATAGCGCGGCGGCCGCAGAGTTGCGGTCCACTGCGGCGTTCCAGTGAAGCAGCAACTGGGCGGATGGGTCGCTGGAAGCGTCGGTTGCCGCAGCGAGAAGCCGCAGAAGTTGGCGGGCGGGCAAAGAGGTTACGTCCGCCTGCAGGCGCTCCATGTCCTCGAGGGTGATTTTGTGGCCGCGGTCGGCGTCGGCCGTCAACACCTCGGTGATGCGGTTGGCGCGGTACGGTTCCGCCCACTCAAAGCCGACCTTGTAAGAAAAGTTCTCGGGGATCATCCGCTGGTTGGCGGTAACGACAAAACCGCGCTGGGGGTTGAACTGATGGGGAAGGGCCTGCAGGGGCACCCAGCCAGCCCACTCATAGCCTCCATCCCCGGGCATGGGTATGGTGCCGGTGAAATTCTTGCGGATGGGTTCCATGCCCACGGAATGCTCGCCGATATTGCCATCCACGTCGGCGTATACGATGTTGTGGGTAGGCAGCTTCCAGCGCTGGACAGCGGCTTCAAACTGTTGCCAATTCTGCGCCCGGTCAAGGCTAAGGCAAGCCAGGTAGCCGGCCGTTCCCGGTTCC
>DATGGJ010000307.1:0-4730 GCA_035308585.1 Terriglobales bacterium | reverse complement strand
CCAAGCTCAGCCCCTTCGACCCCCTCGCCATGCTGGATGAAATTCAGCGCCTGGTGCCCGGTTATGACGTTTCCCGGGTGGAACTGCTGGCCGGCAACGACCAGCACACAACCGTGGAGGAAGGCGTGGCCGGCCCCCTCGCCAGCCATCCCGAACTGATTCTGCCCGCCAACGACACGCTGTTTACTTCGGGCACGCTGGGGCGCTACAGCCGGACTTTGAACTCGGTGATCGAGAACCCGCGGCGCACGCCGGTGGAGAAGGATAAAGAAGTGGTGGTGTAAGACAGTTTCTAGTTTCAACTTTCGGGTTCTTAGCGCACGATTTTGAAACTCGAAACTTGAAACTCGAAACTTTGCCTGTAAGTACTTGAGGAATCGCACAACTTGACCCTTGGCACTTTCATCATCGTCTCCGTCATCAAGATCGTGATCGCGCTGGTCGTGTTGCTCACCGGCGTGGCCTACACGGTCTGGCTGGAACGGAAGCTGGTGGGACGCATCCAGAACCGCTGGGGCCCCACTCGCGTCGGCCCCTTTGGCCTGCTGCAGCCGCTGGCCGATGGCGCCAAGTTTCTCTTCAAGGAGGACATCACACCGCCCCACGTTTACAAGCCGCTTTACATCGCGGCGCCGATGATTGCCATGGTCTTCGCCGTAACTTCCATGGCGGTAATTCCCATCGGCGGATGGGTCACGGTGGCGGGCGTGCACACGCCTCTGCAAATCACCGATGTCAACATCGGCCTGCTCGTCATTTTGGGCATTACTTCCATCGGCGTCTACGGTGTTGCGCTCGCCGGCTGGGCCTCCAACAGCAAGTATTCCCTGCTGGGCGGTCTGCGCGCCTCGGCGCAGATGATCAGCTATGAAGTCGCCCTCGGCCTCTCCCTGGTGGGAGTTCTGATTCTCTCCGGCACCTTCAGCCTGCGCGGCATCGTGGAGGCCCAGGCCGGCACCTGGTGGGGCTGGCTGCCCAGGTGGAATTTCTTCCAGGGGCAGTTTGTCGCGTTTTTTATTTACCTGATGGCGGCCTTCGCGGAAACCAACCGCATACCCTTTGACCTGCCGGAAGCGGAAACCGAACTGGTGGCCGGTTACCACACCGAATACAGCGCCATGAAGTTTGCCATGTTCTTCATGGCCGAGTACGCCAACATGTTTACCGTGGCCTGCCTGGCCTCGCTGCTCTTTCTGGGCGGCTGGCATGGCCCGCTGTTTGGTCCCACCTGGCTGCGGGAAATCCTGCCCGTGTTCTGGTTTGCGCTGCGGGTGTTCGGGTTCATTTTTCTGTACATCTGGATTCGCGGCACCCTGCCCCGCTTCCGTTATGACCAGCTTATGAGATTTGGCTGGAAGGTGCTGCTGCCGCTGGCGGTGGCGAACCTGGTGATTACCGGGCTGGTGGTGGCGCTGAGGGCCTAGTCGCATTGAGTAATTGTGTAATCGGGTAATTGTGTAATTGAAAACCTAAGTTTCCGTAGTTGGCAGTTGGTAGCTGGTGGCTGGAGGGTCTTGTTTTCGGAAGGGCAGGGCTTCAGCCTTGCTATCCATGGCTGTCTGAGACAGCCGAACGCCGAGAGCCAGTCAGCTAGCCAGCCAGTCAGCTAGTAAGCTTTCTTCAACATGCTTCATCTCATCCTATTTTCGGTTTTTGCCGTAATCGCGGTGGCGGGGGCGCTGAACCTGCTCATTCAGCGTCATCCCATCAGCAGCGCGCTGTCTCTGATCGTGGTGATGGGCTCGCTGGCGGTTGAATACCTCCTGCTGGGCGCCGAATTTGTCGCCGCCATCCAGGTCATCATCTACGCCGGCGCCATCATGGTGCTGTTTGTCTTCGTCATCATGCTGCTCAACGCCGGCGTGGAGGCGCGCACCAAGGGCAGCAAGGTGGCCCTCATACTAGGTTTCCCCGCCATGTTGGCCGGTGGCCTGCTCGTGGCCTGGGTGCTGGTCCGCGCTCCCAATGTTGGCTCCGTCAATGTCGGCGCCATGTACGGCCCGCCCAAAGCGATTGGCTGGCTGCTCTTCCACGATTTCCTGCTGCCCTTCGAGGTCACCTCCGTGCTGGTGCTCATTGCCATCCTGGGCTCGGTGGTGCTGGCTTCCCCGGTGCGCTCGCGCTTTTCCAGGCCGCAGCCGGAAGCCGAGCCCCACCCGGCCTTCAAAGTTGCTGCCGGGACGGAAGCCGCGGCGCAGGAACAAGCCATCTCCGCCAGGAGGTCCAGCTAATGGTTCCCCTGCATTACTACCTGGTGCTGAGCGCGATTCTGTTTGCCTGCGGGGTCACCGGATTCCTCATCAAGCGCAACATCATCACCATCTTCATGTCCATTGAGCTCATGCTCAACGCCGTGAATCTGTCGTTCGTCGCCTTTGCCGCCCACTGGCACGTGCTCAGCGGGCAGGTGTTCGTCTTCTTTGTGATGGTCGTGGCCGCGGCTGAAACCGCGGTCGGCCTCGCCATCATCATCGCCGTCTACCGCACCCGCGAGACGCTCAACGTGGACCAGGTGAACCTGCTCAAACTATGACGCCCAACTTCCACCTCTGGCTGATCCCCTTGCTGCCCCTGGCCGGCGCCGCCCTCAACGGGCTGCTGGGCCGGAATTTCAGCAAGCGCCTGGTTGCCTTTTTCGGGCTGCTCTTCGTGGCCGCCTCTCTGGGCGTGGTGTGGTGGGTCGCGTTTCAGTTCTGGGCACTGCCCCAGGCCGCTATTCCCCACACTGAGGTGCTGGCGCCCTGGATTGTGGCCGGCAATTTCAGCGCCCACTTCGCCTTCTATCTTGACCAGCTCTCGCTGGTAATGATGCTGGTGGTCACCAACGTCGGATTCCTTATCCATGTGTACTCCGTCGGCTACATGTGGGAGGAGGGCGGGTTCTATCGCTACTTCAGCTACCTGAACCTGTTCATGTTTTTTATGCTGACTCTGGTGCTGGCCAATAACTACCTGCTGATGTTCATCGGCTGGGAAGGCGTGGGTCTGGCGTCCTACCTGCTCATTGGCTTCTTCTTTGTGCGCGACTCGGCCGCCTCGGCGGGCAAAAAGGCCTTCATCGTCAACCGCATCGGCGATTTCGGCTTTTTGATTGCACTCTTCTTGCTCATTCAGCACTTCGGCACCCTGGATTTTGACAGAGTCTTTCCCGCGATTTCCGGTTTGCCGGTGGAGACAGCGGGCGCGGGCCTGCTGACCGCCATCGGCCTGCTGCTGCTGGCGGGCGCCTGCGGCAAGTCGGCGCAGATTCCCCTCTACGTCTGGCTGCCCGACGCCATGGAGGGCCCCACCCCAGTCTCCTCGCTGATCCACGCCGCCACCATGGTGACCGCCGGCGTCTACATGGTCGCACGCTCCAACGTCATCTTCGACCACGCTCCGGACGCGCTCATGGCGGTGGCCATTGTTGGCGTCATCACCGCGCTCTTTGCCGCCATCATCGGCATGGCGCAGAACGACATCAAGAAGGTTTTGGCCTACTCCACCGTCAGCCAGCTCGGCTACATGTTCCTGGCCTGCGGCGTGGGCGCGTTTTCCGCCGGCATCTTTCACCTGATGACCCACGCCTTCTTCAAGGGTCTGCTCTTCCTCGCAGCCGGCTCGGTGATTCATGCGCTCGGCGGGGAGCAGGACATGCGCCACATGGGCGGATTGCGCAAGGAAATTCCCTGGACCTTCTGGACCATGACCGCGGCCACCGTCGCCATCGCCGGCATACCTTTCTTCAGCGGCTTCTTCAGCAAGGACGAAATTCTGTGGAAGTCGCTTTCCAGCCCCTATGGCAGCCGCGCCTACTGGGCCATCGGCGTTTTCACTGCACTGCTGACATCGTTCTACATGTTCCGGCTCTGGTTAATGACCTTCTTCGGCGAGTATCGCGGCTCCGGCAGCCACGGCTATGAGCATGCCGGGCACGCTCACCCCACGCTAGCCAGCGCCAAAGACGTGCTGGCGGAAATTGTGGTGCCGGCGGAATTTGTCAGCACGGTCATGAGCAACATGATTGAGCGCAACGGCATGGTGGTGAGCTTCGAGGAGCGTGGCGGGATGACCATCCTCCAGGCCAGCGTGCCCGCCGCCAATATGGCGCGTTACGAAGAATGGCTGCGCCAGCACACCAGCGCCCGCGGCACCTGGTCGGAGCGCGCGCCCGGAAAGGAAGGCAAGGCGGAAGTGCTGGTGCGCCCGCTGGCCATGCAGCACGAGCAGCCTGGCCACATCCACGAAAGCCCCCGGGTCATGCTGGTGCCCATGGTGATCCTCGCCATTCTGGCGGTCTTCGGTGGCTACATCGGCGTGCCCGAAGCTCTGGGCGGCCACAATCGGTTCGAGCACTTCCTGGCGCACGTGTTCACGACCGCCTCCGGCACGCTGCCCTCGGGAAGCAGCGAGGCTGTCTCTGAGGCTGCCGCCAGCCATGCGGAACGCCTCGCCACCGCCGTTTCCATCGCGATGGCTTTCCTCGGCCTGTTTTTCGCCTGGCTGCTCTACTACAAGAAACGCGACCTGCCCGACCGAATTGCCGCTGCTCTAGGCTGGCTATACAACACGGTGCGGGATAAGTTTTACGTGGACGAAATTTATCAGGCGGTGATCGTTACGCCGCTGGTGAAGGGCTCGGAACTGGTACTGTGGCGCGGCGTGGACGTGGCCGGCATTGATGCCACCGCCGATGACAGCGCCGAAACGGCGCGTTCGCTTTCCGAAAAGTTCCGCCACATGCAGTCGGG
>DATGGJ010000306.1:0-7337 GCA_035308585.1 Terriglobales bacterium | reverse complement strand
CGGCGGGACAACGCCGTCAGGAATATCGCCGGGGGCGCGCGCGGCGATGATCAGCTCATAGTCGGGATAATCCAAGCCGGCCAGCGAAGCCAGGTTCTCCGGCAAGCCTGAATCGTGGCCTTTAACGGGGACAATAAGGCTCACCGGCGGCAGAAAGGTGTCTTGCGACTGGTCAGCCAGCCGCTCCCGGTAATAGCGGAACTTCTCGCGTTCGCCACGCCAGGAGGACACGGCCAGCAGGACCGCCGGAGCTACCACAATGGCAAACAGCCACATGCGTTTCCCGCTCACCCGGGCGGCGGGGAGATCCGCCGCTCAGTTCTGTATTGTATAGACCAGAACCTCGGCGCCATGATCGGCGCGCGCGGGGATCGCCAGGTAAAAGCGGTCGAATCCCTTGAGCAGTTTGCCCCAGTATCCTCCGGTGCGGCCTCCCAGCTGGGAGGGAACCTTCACCAGCAGGCGATAGTGGTCGGCGTCCTGCTGCTGGAACACGCTTATGTAGCCTTCGCCGCCGGGCACGTAGATGCGCCGGCGTGCGGCATCGTAATAGAGGTCGTCGGATTCCTGAGGACAAGGCAAAGTGGCCACCACCCGGCCGGAGCCGGTGTCCAGCACCAGCAGGCGCGGAGGCTCGCGGGTGGCCACGAACAACCGGTGGCCGGCCTCATCCAGCGCCATGGGAAAATTTGCTTCTTCTTTGACCGGCCAGCGCGTAATGGCGCCGGTTTTTCGGTTGATGGCGGCAATCTGCATCAGCCCGGGCAGGTTTACGTAGATGTTCGGACCCGATTTCTCCAGCTGAAATGATTCCGGGTGCGCTCCCAGCTTGAATTCCTGAGGCAGGCGTTGGTTGGTGGTTACATCCACCATGGCAATGGCACCGTCCCCATAACCCACGTAAAGGCGCTTGGCCGCGGGGTCGTAGCGCAAGTTGTCCACGTCGTCGCCGAAGTCGAGAGTGGCGAGCTGAGCAAAGGTCTGCCCGTCGAAAATGTAGAGCTTGCCTTCATCGCTGCCCACGAAGAGCTTCTTGACTTCCGGCGCATAGGCGACGCCCTGGGGCTTAGGAATGCCGGGGATGCTGCGCGCCACGATGCCGCCCGAGAGGTCAATCACTTCCTCGCTGTTGTTGCCCAGGGCGGAGACGAACATGGTGCCGTCTGGACCCAGCGCAAAATGGTCAATCCGGCCCTGCACGTGGGGCATGGGAATGGTGCCGGTGAGGGTCATGGGCGGGTCGGGGGATTGCGTTTGCCCCAGGGCGAGCGTGCCGCCGATCACAACAACCAGCAGAGTGCAGAAAAAAGATTTGGGAGTTTTCATCTTGGTCGTACTCGCGTCATGGCCGCGCGCACCCACTCATTGTGCCGCCGCGGGCATGTCCAAATGCCGAATCAGCCAGGGAATGATGACTTTGTTGAAAATCACGGGATCGGGCCACACTCCGACCTGCCGGCCCAGGTGCCCGCCCTGGGGATTGATCCACGCGTCCTTGGGTATGTCGCCGTTATCCAGGATCAGATAAATGTCCGACATGGGAATCAGCGTGTCCTTGGCTCCGGCAATGATGAGCATGGGGGTGGTGGGTTTGCCGATCAGGTGCTGGTTCACCAGCGACATCTGGGGCGAAATGCGGTTGGCCTCCTCGATGGTTCTTACGCCGTAGAGGAATTGGAACACCTGCGAGAGGCCAAACAGGTATTCGCGGTTGCGCAGCATCTCGTCTTCATGCAGGCCATGGACGTAGCCGGCGTGCACGCCGGGAGATTGCGCAATCACGCATTTCAGCCGGGCGCGCTCCACCATGGCCAGCTTGGTGGCCCAATAGGCACCCCAACTCTGGCCTTCCACGGCGATGCGGCTCTTGTCCACGTCCGGCCGGGCAAGCAGCCAGTCAATGACGCGCGAGTACAGCCGGTCGGCCGTAGGACTCGCCTTGATGGGCGCCTGCCCCGTGCCTGGGGTATCCACAGCGATGTAGCCAATGCCGTGAGGGATGGCGGCATCGAAGCTGAGCGACATGTTCTCTTTGCGGCTATCGGCGCCGTTGATGGCAATCACCATGGGCACCGGGCCCTTGGCATCCTTGGGCATCCGCAGGTAGCCGACAATTTCCTTGCCTTCAAAAGGTATGCGCACTACCTGAAGGGGCGGATCGAGCAACCGGCCGTGCGCCACAAAAGCTTCAAGCGACTTGTTATAGGAGCGCAGCTTCCCGGGGGAAATGGGCACCGGCCAGTTGCCGAAATAGTAAAGACGCCAGGCGCGCAGGTAAGCGGCATTGGCTTTGGCGGGATCACTCGACTCCAGCGATTTGCCTTGCGCCATGTAGCGGTCGGCGACGGCGTCGAAAGCGGCCGCCCATTCATCCATGTCCTTGCTCTTGATGTGCTGGAAGGCTTCGTTCACGTCGGCCGGGTCGAGCCCGATCATGGGATACATGCCGGTGCGGGCCCGCACCAGGGCCTCGCTCTTGATTTCTTCCAGCGTACGTTCGCGCGGCGGTTCCTGGGCGGCGGAAGCATCCGTACTCATGGCGGTCAGTGCAAAAAATAAGGCGAGAGCGGCATAGACGGCGGCAAATTTTGACACCCTGTGTTTCCCCCTTTGGCCTGTGCTCGAACTCATAAATGTCTAATTCTTTGTGACCTCTGCGTTGCAGTTTATTACTGCACCGCGGCGGTGGTCCGGGAGTGCTTCAAGTGCTGGTCCAGATAGGACATGGCGGTTTCGAACGCCTTCTCCTGAACGGCGTCCGGCTTGTAGGTGCCGTCGGGCTGGCGGTAGCTGAAAACGTACCCATGCACGGGATGGCTGTAGCTCACCCAAGTCACGTCTTTGCCCGCCTCATGCATCCATTCGTAAGTCAGCTTGAAAATTCCCTGCAGGTGGTCCTGGTCGCGCCCCATGATGAGGATGGGCGTGTGGATGGTTTTAATTCGCTCCAGAGCCGCCGCCTTGTTGGCGTTGCGCCGGACCACTTCAATGTCCTGGTACTGAATCTCGGTGCCTTCGCGGGGCGCGCTGGGCCCGGTATTGACGCTGAGGAACTCGTGGGCCGCGGGCTCGATGCATACCCCGGCGCCGAAATCATATTCACTGGCCGCCTTAAGAATCATCTCCCCGCTATGGCTTACACCCATCGCCCCAATGCCGTTCTTGTCCACGTAGGGGAGGGTTTTCAAATAACGCAGGATGGCGATCAGGTCTTCATGGTCGAGGGTGGGATTGGATTTCAGCGTGCGCCGGCCACCACTAATGCTGTCAGGCAGGTTTTGCCCGGAGCGGTATTCGTTCTCATAAAAGTAGGGCACTTCGTTGCGGTAGTTGATGGTCGCCACCACGTAGCCGCGAGCAATCATGCGGTCCTGCATGGGGGCCAGGCGCTGGGTGAGTTCTTCCACCTGGAGCATGCCGCGCTTGCCTTCTCCAAACCCCATGGTGATAACCGGAAATGGTCCGTTGCCCGCCGGCTTGCGCACGGCGATGGGAACATAGATTTCGTCTTTGGTGAGAACAAAGGTGTAGTCGGCGGGAATGTTGGACCCCGGCACCGGCTTGCGGATTACGTATCCGTGGGAGGGAGTTTGTTCCGCCGCGGGCGCGCCACCCGGCAACTGCGCCCAGACGGTTGACCCTTGAGCGAGCAGAAGCGCCCCCGCCAGTCCAATACAGCCCAGCGCTTGCACCATGAAACGAAGCGTCACGTTCCCTCCTCTGTCAGCATCATGCTCAGGGCCTTCCGGCCGGAAGCATCTCGCGCGCATTAATTGTGCCCATTGTTAAGGGGCCAAATTGGTATGATGCTTCTACCACTCGACCACTGCCCAGTCAAGACCTCCCCGCCCTCCACCGCCGCTACGAAAGCCGCGCATTCCGCCAGTCTCTTAGCCAATTCCGGCTTTGTCTGTATGATCTTCTGACCCGGTCGCCCAATGCCGAACCTTGGGAGCAGCCAAAACGCAGGCAGAGCCGCCTTTGCCTACCCCGACTTCGTGTCTTACGAGGTGGGCCGGCTGTTTGTCGTGCTGGCTCTGGAAATGCAATCGGTAGCGGTGGGCTGGCAGGTTTACGAAATCACCAAGCGGCCGCTGGACCTGGGACTGGTGGGGCTGGCGCAATTTCTGCCCGGCATTTTCCTGTTTCTGATTTCCGGGCACGTGGCCGACCGTTTTGACCGCCGGCACCTGCTGCTGCTCTGTTACACGGGGTTTGCCCTCTCCTCCGGGCTGCTGTTGAAAATCTCCTGGCACGCGACGCCCTCGGTGAGGACCATCTACCTGGTGCTGGTGCTGCTGGGCGTGGTGCGCTCGTTTAACGGGCCGGCAGGGCGGGCGCTGTTGCCGCAACTCGTGCCGCAGGAGCATTTCCCCACCGCCGTAGCCTGGAACGCCAGCGTTTTCCAGACCGCAACCATCATGGGGCCGGTAGTCGGCGGCTTGATCTACGCTGCGTTTCGCGGCCCGGCCGCGGTGTATGCCACCGCCATGGCCGGCGCCGGAATCGCGGTCTTCGCCGTGGCCCAGATCCGGCACCGTATGCGCGTCCGCCGCAAGGAACAGGTGGGCTTAGCCAGCGTTCTGGCCGGCTTCCGTTATGTGTGGAAGCAGAAGCTGATACTGGGCTCCATTTCGCTGGACATGTTCGCTGTCCTGCTGGGGGGAGCGGTGGCCCTGCTGCCCGTGTACGCCCGCGAAATCCTGCACACTGGACCGTGGGGCCTGGGGCTGCTGCGCAGCGCCCCGGGGGTGGGGGCTGGCATTATGGCTCTGCTGCTGGCGCACCGCCCGTTGCGCGGACGGGTGGGGGCGACGATGTTGTGGTGCGTGGCCGGATTTGGCGTCTTCACCATTGTGTTCGGCCTGTCCCGCAGCATGGTGGTCTCGCTTTTGGCCCTGGCGCTGGTGGGCGCCACGGATATGGTGAGCGTGGTCATCCGCGGCACTTTGGTGCAGCTGGCCACACCCGACGAGATGCGGGGCCGGGTTAACGCCATTGACATGCTCTTTATCGGCACCTCGAACGAGTTCGGCCAATTCGAGTCGGGAATAACCGCGCAGTGGCTGGGGACGGTGCCGGCAGTGGTGCTGGGGGGAATTGGAACCCTGGTGGTGATCGGCATCTGGGCCTGGTGTTTCCCCGAACTGCGCCAGGCCGACCAGATCACCGGCGTTCAGGCCACTCCGGAGGGTGTTGGCGCGGGAGAACTATAGCCATTTGTAATTGAGTAATTTGTGATTTGTAATTTCGGAACGGCCTCGGCAGGGGGGCGGCTTTCAAATTGGCCAATTACAACTTACTGAATTACAGATTAATGGCCATCACCGAAGGTCCTCGCCCGCACCTCCGATGGCTTCCGCCAGTTCCTTCAAGAACACCGCGGCCTGCGCTCCATCCACCACGCGGTGATCACAGGAGAGGGTGAGCGTCATCATGGGCCGCACTTCGGGCTGGCCGTTCACTACCACCACCCGGTCGGCAATGCGGCCCACCGCCAGAATGGCGGCTTGCGGCGGAGTGATGATGGCCTGGAATGAATCCACCCCAAACATGCCCAGATTGCTGATGGTGAAGGTGGCGCCGGCAATGTCGGCGGGATGAAGCCGCCCGGCCCGCGCCCGTTCGGCTTTTTCGCGCACCTGGGCGGAAATGTCAGCCAGCGTCGCTTTGTCGGCCTGGGGAATGACCACGGAAACCACGCCGTCTTTCACGGCAACAGCCACCCCGATGTTGACTTCCGAGTTGGGTTGCACTGCAGAACTGTTCCAGCTTCCGTTCAGGCGTGGATGCCGTGCCAGAATGCGGCTGACCAGCGCTACCAGCAGGTCGGTGTGCGAAGGCTTGGCGCCGCTCTCTTTCTCAATCGCGGACGCCAGGCGGGCACGGACGCCATTCAGCGCGGTCGCATCCACGTCGCGGGCCAGGTAGAAGTGTGGTGTCGTAGTCCAACTCTGGGTGGTGCGTTCGGCCATGAGCCGCGCCACCGGACTGGGAGCTTCCGCTGCAGGCAAAGAGGCCACCGGCGCAGGGACAAACGCCGGCTCCACCGCCGCCAGCACATCGTCGGTGGTAATGGCGCCGTCGGGACCGGTGCCCCTCACTTTGTTCAGGTCCACGTTGTATTCGCGCGCCAGACGGCGAGCTTTAGGCGAGATTCTGGCGCCGGCGGAGGTGGACGGTTCCGCCACGGGCGCCGGAGCGGCAGCGGCGCGTTGCGCCGGCTGGACTGCACGCGCGGCAGAAGCTACCGGCGCAGCCTCCGCCGGCGGCTTTTCCCCGGGAGCGACCAGCCAGGCGATGGTTTGGCCCACGGGAACCACGTCGCCTTCCTGCACCTTGATGCCGGCGAGAATGCCGTCCCCGGGCGCTTCCACTTCCATGACCGCCTTGTCGGTTTCCACTTCCAGAAGCGGCTCGCCCTTGGCCACCTGTTGGCCTTCTTTCTTGAGCCAGGAGATGAGCTTGCCGGTCTCCTGGGCCATTTCCAGTGCGGGCATGACAACGCTAACGGGCATGATCACCTTGGAACTGCTTTTTTAAACCACAGAGGACACACAGGAATTGACATTTACGATTCTCGATTGACGATTTTCATTGCCGGCACCGCAGTTTCGTAATCGTCAATCATCAATCGTCAATCAGAAACAGGCCTTTTTTCAGTCGGTGCTGGTCAACTCCGGCACCTGCTCGGATTTGGCGCTGGCTTCAATCATCTCCAGCACCCTCCGGCTGGGAGCGGATTCATGCTCGCGCGTGGTGGGCAGCGGCCCCTTGACGGTGAAGTAATGCGCGCCGGCGACGAGCAGCTCCTCCGCCGGGAAGCGCGTGATCACCTCGTGGCCGGTGGGCGTGACCACAATTTCTTCCTCGATGCGGGCTGCGCTCCAGCCATCGCTCGAAGGCCAGAACGTCTCCAGCGCGAACACCATGCCGGGCTTGATTTCGTGCGGATGGTCGAACGATACCAGGCGGCTGATAACCGGCCTTTCCCAAATTGCCAACCCGACCCCGTGCCCGTATTGCAAAGCGAAACAGGCTTCCTCGTTGGGGAAACCAAACTCCTGCGCCTTGGGCCACACGGCGGCGATTTCCGCGGTCGTCCGCCCGGGGCGCACCAGCTCGATGGCGGCGTCCAGGTATTCGCGGCAGCGCTTGTAGGCATCCACCATGGCGTGGGAGGCGTACCCGATGGTGAAGCAGCGGTAATAGCATGTGCGGTAGCCCATGTAGGAATGCAAAATGTCGTAGTACACGGGATCGCCGGGGCGCAGCACGCGATCGGAAAACACGTGCGGATGCGGGTTGCAGCGCTCGCCGGAGATGGCGTTTACCGC
>DATGGJ010000305.1:0-2145 GCA_035308585.1 Terriglobales bacterium | reverse complement strand
TTTCCGAGAATTGGTCAAGCGGCCGGACGTTCTGATGTTCGACTCCAAGCCGCTCGCGAACAATGTTACCGCTCTGGGTCCGATCACCGCGGAGATTTACGTTTCCTGCGACTGTCCCGACTTCGATCTTTGGGTGCGCCTGCTGGACGTGGCTCCAGATGGCACCGCTTTCAATCTCATGAGCCCGGGCAATGACGTGCTGCGCGCCAGCTATCGCGAAGCGCAGCGGGGGCGACAATTGCTCACTCCTGGGCAGGTTTACAAACTGACCCTGCCCAACATGCGTACCGGTAACGTATTTGCCGCGGGTCACCGCATTCGGGTGCAGATTTCGGGCTCGTTCTTTCCCGACTTTTCGCGCAACCCGCAGAATGGCGAACTGGAAACCACTTCGGCCCGGATGCGCAAGGCGGAAATTCGCATTTATCACGATCGCGAGCACCCCTCCCGCATCGTGGTTCCGGTGGTGGCGGAATGACTCAAGGAGGACCTTTGCGGAGTAAGACCCTCTTCTTGCTGATTTTGGCGCTGGCCAGCGGCGCCGCCTTTGCCGGCCGTGAACCGGTGCTCAAGCAGATTGCCCTGCCCCATCCCTACTACTATCGCGAAATGTATCTGCCGCAACTGACCACGGGGCCAAGCGCGGTGGCCTGGTCGCCGGATTCGAAGGAGGTTGTTTATTCGATGGCGGGTTCGCTGTGGCGTCAGCAGCTGGACTCGGGCACAGCCGTACAACTAACCGCCGGGCCCGGATATGACTATCAGCCGGACTGGTCCCACGACGGGCGCTGGGTTGTGTACGCGACCTACTACAAAGATGCGCTCGAACTGCACGTCCTCGACCTGGAAACCGGGCGCTCCAGGCAACTGACCTCCGGCGGCAATGTCAACTTGGAGCCGCGCTTCTCGCCTGATGGCAAACGTATTGTGTTTGTCAGCACCGCCTACAACGGCCGCTTCCATATTTTTGCCGCGGATTTCAGCAATGGAACACTGAGCAATGTGCAGCGGCTCACCGGCGAAACCCGCAGTTCGCTGCCCCGCTATTACTACAGCCAGTTCGACACAGAAATCAGCCCCGCCTGGTCGCCGGATGGGAGCGAGCTAGTATTCATTTCCAATCGCGGCCACATCTACGGCTCCGGCGGTTTCTGGCGCATGAAGGCCGAGCCGGGCGCCGAGGCGCATGAAATCCATTACGAGGAAACCACCTGGAAGGCGCGCCCCGACTGGTCGCCCGACGGCACCCGCCTGGTTTATAGCTCCTATCAAGGCCGCCAGTGGAATCAGCTCTGGGTGATTCCGGCCAACGGCGGCGATGCCTTCCCGCTCAGTTATGGCGAGTACGACAATACCGCGCCGCGCTGGTCACCGGATGGAAAGCACATTGCGTTCATCTCCAACCGGGGAGGCAACACTTCTCTCTGGGTCCAGGATGCTTTTGGCGGGGCGCAGCGCCAACTGCTCATTAAGCAGCGCCGTTATCTCAGGCCGATGGGTCTGCTGAGCATCACCGTGCTCAGCCCATCCGGGAAGCCTGCCGCAGCGCGGGTATTTGTGATCGGCTCCGACCAGCGCGCCTATGCGCCCGATAATGCCTGGATGCACGCCGATGACAGCTTCGATCCGGCGAAGCAGGCCTTCGAAGCCCACTACTTCCACACCATGGGCCGCAGCGAAATGGCCGTTCCCGCGGGCGCGGTCTCGGTGGAGGTAATGAAGGGCTTGGAGTACAAAGTGGAAAAGCAGGACGTCAGCATGGCGCCCAACGGGCGTGGTGGCATCACCATCCACCTGCACGCCATGAAGTGGCCGGGGACGCCAGGAGCACGCACAGCCGCTGCAAGCACCGCTGGAGAGTCACGCTGGGTCAGTGCTGACCTGCACGTGCACATGAATTACGCGGGTACCTATCGCAACTATCCCCAACACCTGGTACAGCAGGGTGAAGCCGAGAACCTGGGCATCATCGAGGATCTGGTGGTCAACAAGGAAGTACGCATACCCGATATTGCCTACTTCCGGGCCGGCCCTGACCCCGCCTCCAAACCGGACATGCTGCTGATGCAAAGCCAGGAATTCCACACCAGCTACTGGGGCCACCTGGGTCTGCTCAATCTGACGCACAATTTTCTGCTTCCCGGA
>DATGGJ010000304.1:0-6802 GCA_035308585.1 Terriglobales bacterium | reverse complement strand
CCCGCCCGGCGAGCAGCTTGCCGCTTTCCCGCCGCACCAGTACCTTGCCCAGCAGTTCGCGGCAAACGCGGCGTGGATCGCGATTGAAAAACTCTCGCGGCAGTGGCTTCAGGCGGTCTGGGTCGAAGCTTGCGGAAGGATCGGTCACCGCTGGTTATTTTTCCCTGAAGCATTGCTCATGGCAAGTAGGGAGCACGGTTTCAAGGTTTCCTGGTTTCGCGTTACTAAAGGTCACCGGTTCCCAGCGTGCCGCTACCCGATACTTTGGGAACCTCCCCGGGAAAGCGGACTCCGCATACCATGTTTGCGCCACTCCGCTCCATCCAACGAGGAGAGAATTCTATGTTTCGCAATAGCTGCAAAGCCTTGGTCGTCGTGCTCGCGTTGTCACTTGGTGCCCTGGCTCGGATTCCTGCCGGCACGCCGCTGACGATTCGCTTGACTTCGGAGCTTACTTCGCGAACGGCGCGCTCCGGGCAGAGCTTTCACGGAACCCTCGCGCGGAGCGTAGTCGTACGGGGCAAGACCGTGGTCCGGGCGGGAGCGCCGGTCACCGGGGTGGTGGCGCACGCCAAGCCCAGCGGCCGCCTGCACGCACCCGGCGAGCTGACGGTGCGCCTCACCTCTATCAGTCTGAACGGCGAGCGCATCGCTTTGAACACCAGTTCGGTCAGCACCAAGGGCAAGAGTCATAAGAAAGGCAACATCGAGAAGATCGGCGGTGGCGCTGCCGCAGGTACCCTGATCGGCGCGCTGGCTGGCGGCGGCAAGGGCGCCCTCATCGGCGCTGCTGCCGGCGGCGCGGCCGGCACCGGCGTGGCCGCCGCTACCGGCAAGGAAGAAGCTGTGTTCCACGCCGAGCAGGCGCTAACCTTCCGGGTGCGCAGCTCCAGCGTCGAGACCTCGGCTCACAGGAGATAACACCGTGGGAGGCTGCCGAGAAAGCCAGAATCCACCGCCCAGACGCGGAGGACGCCAAGGAATCACGGTAAAACAGCTGCCTTTCAGTTGCTGCAATAAAAAGTGCAATAAAGCTTGGGGCAATCAGTCCGGTCGTCCTTCAGACTATTCCTGCTTTTCTCCGCCTGCTCGGCGGTGAAATTCGGGATTACTGGCTGCCCTTCAGGGCGGCCAGCACTTCCTCCGCGTGCCCGTCCGCCTTCACCTTATGGAAGACGTAGGCAATCTTGCCATCCGGCCCAATGATGAAGGTAGTGCGCTCTATTCCGATCACCTTTTTGCCATACATGTTCTTTTCTTTCATAACGCCGAAAGCATTGGCCATCTTCTTATCGGCGTCTGAAAGCAGGGTGTAAGGCAGTTCGTACTTCTGCTCGAATTTCTTTTGCCGTTCCGGCGCGTCGGCGGAGATGCCCAGAATGACGGCGCCAGTCTTCTGCAGCTTGCTGTATGCGTCGCGGAACCCGCACGCTTCTATGGTTCAGCCCGGAGTATCAGCCTTGGGAAAGAAGAACAGCACCACCGTCTTACCCCGCAGCTCCTTCAGCGACACCAACTTGCCGTTCTGGTCAGGTAAACTAAAGTCAGGTGCTTTATCACCCTTTTCCATGCCGTTCTCTCCAATTCGCCATTTATACAGTAGCGGTGCTGCGGCCGTCATCTGCGCCTTGCTGACCCTGGCGGGGGCCAGGCCGGCATGGGGGCAATATGCCAGGCGCGCGCAAGTTTCCAAGGGGCCACGGGCCACCGCCATCCTGCAACTGCAGGGCAAACGCGCGCGCATCATTCCTGTCGTCATCATGATCAACGGCCAGTTCTACGACGCCAGCATCTACCGCGCCGATCCTGTGCCCATGGCGTTGGACTCCGGGGTGGTTTATGAAGCGGAGCGAAGCGGCGCTCCCGAGGGACTGTTCACGGTGGGCAATGCGCTGCAAGTGGGGAAGCATTGGTACGGGCTGGGACACTGGGAGACCAACCAGCAGATGCAGGAGGCCAAGGCGGCTCGCGCCAAGGCACAAGCTCAGGCCAAAGCCGCCGAGCATGAATCGGCGAGCGAAGGCGATTCGGGTCCGCCCATATTACGCCGTCCCACCGACGAAAAAACGCCCAGTCAGCCGCCAGCCCAGAAGCCCGCTCCCGCTCCGACTCCGGAAACCGCCAAAGCAACTCCGCCTCCTCCGCCCGCCCCAGCCCCCTCCGGCGGGCCCGACGAGTACGACCCCAACCGGCCCATCCTGCGGCGCGGCGCTCCGTCCGTGGCATCGAAGGAAGAGTCATCGTGGCCTGCGAACGAAACCCCAGGCAGCACGGCCGCCGGGAACAAGGCTCCTGCCAGTAAACTCGCGCCGGACGAGCCCAAAATCGAGCAGATGGCCGCCATCTCCGACGCTGCCGGCCCCGAGCCCCGAGCTTATACTTTCAGCCTTAAGCCGGAAGAACGCGACGCTGATTACAAAAAAATGGAGAGCTACGCCCAGGATGGGGTGAGCAAATATGAGCGCCTGCGCCACCCCAATTTCGCCTCCTCTCAATTGGGTGCAACCGACTTTCACGTATTCGATGTGGATTTGAGCAATGAGCCGGTGTTTGTGCTGAGTGCGCCCGCCACGGTGAATTTTGGCGCTAAACCATCGCGGACGGCCAACCGGCGTTCCGCCCGCCGCACCGTGCAGTTGAATGAGCCAGTTGCCGGCAAGCAGGAGCAGGCTTATGTCACTGTAGTGGGCCGGGTTGACCTCTATGGAGAGGTGAAGCTGATTTTTTCGTCCGTGACCGACAGTCTGCACCTTGATGAAATTCCACGCCTACAGCTGATTGACGCTGTAGATGTGGATGGCGATACTCGCGGCGAACTGTTGTTCCAGGAAACGACGGATAACGGTCAGGGCTACATCATCTACCGCGTTTATCCCGACCAACTTATGCAGCTGTTCGACAGCCAGGGGCCGGAGGACTGATTTAATTGTTGATTTAAGATTTACGACTGACGATTGAAAACCTCAAAAGCCACAGAGACGTTAATGGAATTGGAAGCAGATTTGGGTTCATCATTAGCTTTTCATTCCGTTGACGACTGAACATCTACGAGTGACGATTTTTCCGCCGGTAGAAATCGTCAATGACAAAATCTTCAATCAAGAACTCAGCTTTTTATCCAGTAATTGGTTGACCACCTGGGGGCTGGCCTGGCCCTTGCTGGCACGCATCACCTGCCCGACGAAGAAGCCTTTTACCGTGGTCTTGCCCGCGCGATATTGCTCCACCTGCTTGGGATTCGCGGCAATGACCTCGTCAATCATCTTTTCGATGGCGGTGGTGTCGGTGATCTGTTGCGGCCTCTCTTTTTCGTACACCGCGGGGAAATCCTGCCCGCGTTCAAACGCCAGGTCGTAAAGGTCCTTCAGCATCTTGCCGGAAATTGTGCCTGCTTCCACCAAGTCGGCGGAAACCGCCACACCTTTCATGGAAATCGGCGATTGTTCGATCTCCAGTCCCTTGGCTTTCAACCGCCCCATCAGTTCGCCCTGCACCAGATTGGCCACGCGCTTGGGACTTTTGGCTGCCCGCGCCGCTTCCTCGAACTGATCGGCAAGTGCCCGGCTGGCGGTCAGCACACCGGCATCGTACTCGGTAATCCCATATTCGCCGACCATGCGCGCGCGGCGCGCCTCGGGCAATTCCGGCAACTGCCGGCGGATCTCCGCCTGCCATTTCTCATCCACCGCCAGCGGCAACAGATCGGGCTCGGGAAAATAGCGGTAATCGTGGGCATGCTCCTTGGAGCGCATGCCGTACGTTTTGCCTTCGGCGGCGTTGAACAGCCGTGTCTCCTGCTCCACCCGCCCGCCCGATTCGATCAGCTCCGCCTGGCGCTCGATTTCATACTCCAGCGCCTGCTTGATGAAACGGAACGAGTTGACATTCTTAACCTCGGTCTTGGTGCCGAGTTTCTCCTGTCCGCGCGGCCGTACGCTCACGTTGGCATCGCAACGGAGCGACCCTTCCTCCATGTTGCAGTCGCTTACCCCGGTGTAGAGGATGATCTCCTTTAGCCTGGTCAGATACTCGAATGCCTCGCTGGGCGTGGCCAGGTCAGGTTCGCTCACGATCTCTATCAGGGGCACGCCGCAGCGGTTCAGATCGAGGTAGGTCTTGTCGCTGGAATCGGTGAAGCCCTCGTGCAGGCTCTTGCCCGCGTCCTCTTCAAGGTGCACACGCGTGATGCCGATCCTTTTGCGCACGCCCTCAGCCGCAATCTCGATATAGCCGTGCTCCGCCAGCGGCTTATCGTACTGCGAAACCTGGTAACCTTTGGGCAGGTCGGGGTAGAAATAATTCTTGCGGGCGAAGATGGAATGCTCATTGAGGCGGCAGTTCAGCGCCATCCCCGCCAGCGCCGCATACTCAACTGCCTTCCGGTTCAGCACCGGCAGAGCTCCCGGCCATCCCAGGCACACCGGGCACACGTTCGTGTTGGGCGGATCGCCGAATCGAGTCGAACAGGAGCAAAAAATCTTGGTGACGGTCAGCAGCTGGACGTGCACTTCCAGCCCAATCACAGGCTCATAGCGCGCCAACGCCTGCACGCTGCTTTCCGGGGTGGTAACCATGAAAGGAAATTATAGCTGGGTACCTGATAGCTGGTAGCTGGTAGTTAGTAGTTGGTGATGTGCTGCAAACTCCAGCTACCAACTACTAGCTACCGCTTTCAGCTGTGCACATGCGGGCTCTGCCGGTTGGGGCGGGCGCCCGCAGCTGGCTTCTTGACCTGCACTTCAAAATGCACCGCCAGATTACGCGGCGGATAGCAGGCGCGATCGTCGCAGGCTTGGTAACGCAGCTGGCCCCTGACGTTGTACTTTCCCGGCGTCGCTGTGTGCAAGGGATGCACCGTCACCTTCACCGCAAAGTCGCCGCTGTACACATTCAGTTTTTCGTCGGGTGCGAATGCAAAAGTCAAATTCCGTCCTGCCGGATAGTCCACTTTACCGATGGCAATGTCGGTGGGCGCATCCAGCTTCAGAACGGTAGGAATCAGGTAGGGCGAATTGGGATGATTGGAGTTGATGTGGAAGCCTTGCTTCACGCGAAAATCCAGCTCCACGGGGCTAGGCTTACCGCGCAGGACCGGCGTCACAGCCGCAGGCGCCATCTCCACCGAGGGCCCGCCGGCCTGCGCCATGGCTACTACTGCCATCAGCGCTACCAGTAATACCGCTTCAGTTACTCGTCTCAAACTTGCCGACTCCTGGCTCCTGACTACTCTCTTTTCTCCGCCACGCGGCTCCCACGGCTGAGTGCCTCTTTGATCCAGTCCTCGATGTCGCTGCGGCTGCGCAACCCGAACACCCGCGCCACGACTTTGCCATCGCGATCAATATAGAAACTGGTGGGCAAATATTCCAACCCGCCGTACTCGTCGCCTACCGATTCCTTGCCCAGCAGCACGGGATAGTTAACACCCATGTCCTTGGCGAATTTGGCGACGGTCTCTTTGCCGGAATCGTCCATAGCGACGCCCAACACTTCCAGTCCCTGCGGCCCATACTGTTTTTGCAGTTCCACGAACCACGGCATCTCCAGCTTGCAGGGCTCGCACCATGTGGCCCAGAAATTCAGCAGCACCGCCTTGCCGCGAAAATCGGTCAGGCGCACGGTCTTGCCGTCCAGCGACTGCAAGGTAAAATCCGGCGCCGCCGCACCCGGCTTGGGACCTCCAGCGGTTATGGTACCGGAGCGCTCGCCTCTGTGTGCCAGGTACTGGCCGCCGATCAGCATGGCCGCGACCGCCACCACCACGACAATGATGACAGCTGCATTTCGCCGGGCGTGCGGGCTGTATGCGGCAGGCGATGTTTCCGTTTGCTGCGGAGCCTGGTTCTGTCCCGCTGGGCGAGCTGGCTCTTCAAACTGCTTGACTTCGTTGTGCATCGAATCCGGCATATTCATTGCTTCCTTTGACGCTTTACCTTCCATTCCTACAATGAGAACCGGTTCAAGAACGAAAGGTAGCCCGAAAGCACGGTGAAGCGGTTCATCACCAGGAGCGCTCCCAGCGCGATCAGCAGCACCCCGCTGGCCACTTCCACAGTGTGCAGGTGGCGCCGGAAGCGCCCATAAAACTTCAGGAAACGTTCCACTCCCAGCGAGGTGAGCAGAAAAGGAACCGCCAGGCCCATGGAATAGATGGCCAGCAGCGCAATTCCCTTGATCACCGAATTCTGCGCCGCCGCCAGCCCCAGAATCACCGCCAGGATCGGTCCCACGCACGGCGTCCAGCCAAAGGCGAAGGCGAAGCCGATGACGAACGCGCCCCAAGGGCTGCTTCCCCCTTTCACCCGGTGCATGCGCTTATCGGCCAGCAAGGCGCGGATCTTTAGGATGCCGGTCAGGTGCAGCCCAAAAAGAATGATGACCACGCCTGCGATTTCGGCCAGCAGCGCCTTATACTGCGTCATCAACTGGCCCACTTCCGTGGCCACGGCGCCCAGCGCCACGAACACAATGCTGAAGCCCAGGATGAACATGAGCGAACTGCGCATCACCTTGGGCATCAATCCCTTGCCGCCCAGGCGCAACTCCTCCACCCCCACTCCCGATATCAACGACACATACCCGGGGACCAGGGGCAAAACGCAGGGCGAGAGAAACGAAACCAGCCCCGCCGCAAACGCCGCAATGGGCGATACCGATGACATTGTGTCTATTCTATTTGCCCCCGCGCTGCTTGGCTATTGGCCACGCAACAAGTGTGTGGTGGGCTTCTGCCCCCTGCGGGTGGCGGGCGTACCCCAATTAGAGATGCAACCTTGTCCGCCATTGTTACACTTTTAAATTG